>DASWWB010000702.1:0-6832 GCA_036406115.1 Herpetosiphonaceae bacterium | reverse complement strand
CATCGGCGGCCGAGGCCGGCGCCGGCGTGGCGCTGACCAGGCTGGGCGGCAGGTTGCCGACCATCGGCGCGCCGCCCTGGGGCTGGGACGGCGGGGCGCTGGCGGCCTGGAGCACGACCGTCGAGGCCCACTTGATGCACTTGACCAGCGCCTCGGGATTGTTGGCCTCCAGCGGCTGCAATTCGGGGTGGCCGATGAACTTTTGCAGCACCTCGCGGTCGCAATCCTTGCCGATCGCGATCGCCACCCGCACCGCCTTCTTGCCCCACGGCAGGTCCATCAGCTCCTTGAGGCCGCCGGAGAAATCGTCGGTCGGCTGGCCGTCCGAGAGCAGCACCAGCACCGGCGGCAGCGCCCGCTCGCTCATCGGCGGGACCTGGAGCTGCTGGGCCAGCGCGCGCATGGCGGCGCCCATATCGGTCACGCCGCGGGCTTTGAGATCGTTCCAGGAGAAATTATCGACGGGGAGCGGGGTCGGCACCTCCCAGTGGATGCCGGAGGAGAAGCCCAGCACGCGGACCAGCACCTGGGCGTTGACGTTCTCGGCGGCCACCCGGCGCATCTCGGGGATGGCCTCGCGGATGGCGGTGTTGACGCTCTGGATCTTGTCGCCGCTCATCGAGCCGGAGCAATCGACAACCCAGAAGAAGTGAAGGGGCCGGCTGACAATCTCGCCGCCCGGTCGCAAGGACGCCATGGCTGTCTCCTTTTCCGACGGGGGCGGCTAGACCATGCGCCAGCCCCCGTCCACAATAATCGTTTCGCCCGACATGTACGAGGAGTCGCGCGAGGCGAGCAGCAGCACCGCCGGCGCCACCTCGGCTGGCTGCCCCAGGCGCTTGAGCGGCACGATGTTGGTCGCCCAGGGGATGTAGCGCTGATCGAAGGCCGCCAGCTGGGGCCGATCGAGCAAGCCCGGGGCCACGCTGTTGACCGTCACGCCCCAGGCCGCCGCCTCGCGGGCCAGCGCCCTGCCGAAACCCAGCACGCCGCCCATCGCCGCCGCGTAGTTGGCCTGGGTCAGCGCGCCGGCCAGGGCCTGGTAGCCGGTGACCGTGACGATCCGGCCGTAGCGGGCCTTCTGCATCGGCCGCAGCGCCGCGCGAGCGATCCTGGTCACGCCGCGCAGCACCGTGTCCAGCACCGCGTTCCACTGCTCCAGGGTCATTGTGTCGATCGGCGCGTTGCTGATCGCCGAGGCCGCCGTCACCAGGATGTCGAGCCGGCCCCAGCGCCGCAGCGCCTCGGCGACCAGGCCGTTCATGGCGTCCTGGTCCCGCACGTCAGCCCTAAGTCCTACGACCTCGCCAGGCAGTCCGTCGCAGGCGCTGGCCAGCGCGCGGGCCGCCTCGTCGTTGGCCAGATAGCAGAACAGCACCTTGGCGCCGCCGCGCGCCAATCCCAGCACCACCTCCCTGCCGATGCTGCCGGTGCCGCCCGTGACAATCGCCGCTTGATCCGTGAAATCCACGCAGAGCCTCCTAGGGCATCACCCAGCCGCCGTCGATCGTCAGGGTGTGGCCGATGATGTACGATGCCGCAGGCGAGGCCAGGAACGCCACCGCCGGGGCGATCTCCTCGGCCTCGCCGAAGCGCTTGAGCGGAATCACGTCCAGCGCCCACTCGCGCAGCCACTGGGGGATTGATTCGATCATCTCGGTCTCGACAAAGCCGGGCGCCACCGCGTTGACCACGATCCCGGCGCCGGTCAGCTCGCGGGCCAGGGCCTTGGTCAGCCCGACCAGGCCCATCTTGGCCGCCGCGTAGTTGGCCTGGCCCACGTTGCCTGCCAGCCCCGCCAGCGAGGCCACGTTGACGATCCTGCCGTAGCCGGCGGCCCGCATCGCCGGCAAGACCGCCTGGGCGCACAAAAACGCCGAGGTGAGATCGGTGTCGATCACCGTGTCCCAGTCGGCGTCTTTCATGCGCTGAAACAGATTGTCGCGGGTCACCCCCGCGTTGTTGACCAAAATGTGCAGCGCCCCCCAGCGCTCCAGCGCGGCCCGGACCATGGCGGCGACCTCGGCGGGCTGGGTGACATCGGCCTGGACCGCCAGCGCCTCGCCGCCGGCCTGCTCGATCTCGGCCACCACCGCCGCCGCCGCCGCCGCGCTGCGCTGGTAGTTGACCGCTACCCGCGCCCCCCACGACGCCAGCTCCAGCGCCACCGCCCGGCCGATCCCGCGCGAGGCGCCCGTCACAATCGCCACCTGTCCCGTCAGTCCACGCATCGCAGCTCCTTCGCTTGAGGGCAGTAGGGCTGCATGATACCGCAAAAGGGGCGACAAGGGGTCAGGGATCAGGGGTCAGGCCGAACTTCGGGGTGGCAGGCGTTGCCCGGCAACGCAAAGCATCCCGCAGCCGCCCCCTGGCCCCTGACCCCCGATCCCTGACCCCTAAACCCTCAGCGCCCCCACATCCCCCGGCCCGGCCAGATTGAGCCGCTTCAGCTCGGGGGCGATGCGCTTGACCAGGCCGGTCAGCACGGCGCCGGGGCCGATCTCGACCACGGTCTCGACGCCGGCGGCGGCCAGGGCGCGGACCGAATCGATCCAGCGCACCGGCGCGGTGACCTGCTCCGCCAGCTCGGCGCGGATGGCGGCGGCGGCGGTGATCGGCGCGGCGCTGGTGTTGGCGATGACCGGGATGGCGGCGTCGCGGATCTCGGCCCGCTCCAGGGCGGCGCGCAGCCCGTCGGCGGCGGCGCCCATCAGCGGCGAGTGGAAGGCGGCGCTGACGTTGAGCGGCATGGCCCGCTTGGCGCCGGCGGCCTTGGCCTGCTCCATCGCCTGGGCGACCGCCGCGCTGGCGCCGCTGATCACCAGCTGGCCGGGAGCGTTCTGATTGGCGATCACGCAGGGGCCGAGGCTGGCCGCCGCGTCGCAGACCGCCTGGAGCGGCTCAAGGTCCAGCCCGATGATCGCCGCCATCGCGCCCTCGTTGGCGGCGGCCATCAGCTCGCCGCGCCGGCGCACCAGCCGCAGGGCGGCGGGGAAGCTCAGGGCGTTGGCGGCGACCAGGGCGCTGTACTCGCCCAGCGAGTGGCCGGCGGCGAAGGCCGGCTGGAGCTGATCGCCCAGCTCGGCCCGCAGCAGCTCCAGCAGCGCCACGCTCACCGTCAGAATCGCCGGCTGGGCGTTCTCGGTCGCGGTCAGCTCGGCCTCGGGGCCCTCGAAGCAGAGCCGGGCCAGGTCGAAGCCCAGGATCTCGCCGGCCTCGTCGAACACCGCGCGGGCGACGGGGGACTGATCATACAGCTCGCGGCCCATGCCGACCGCCTGCGAGCCCTGGCCGGGGAACAGGAAGGCGACCGCCATCACTTGCCCCCCCAGGTCAGGAAGCCGGCGGCCATAGTCAGGCCGCCGCCGAAGGCCGCGAACAGCACATCGTCCCCATCCTTGAGCCTGCCGGCCTCGGCGGCCTCGGCGATCGCCACCGGGATGGTCGCGGCGGAGGTGTTGCCGTACTCTTGGATATTGACGAAGACCTGCTCCATCGGCACTTCGAGCCGCTTGGCCGTCGCCTCGATGATCCGCAGATTGGCCTGGTGCGGAATCATCAGATCGACGTCGGCGACCGTCTTGCCGACCTGGCCCAGCACGTCAAGCGAGCACTCGACCATCGAGCGCACCGCGTGCTTGAAGACCTCGGCGCCGTTCATCTGGATGAAATGCTCCTTGGCCGCCAGCCGCTCGGGCGTCGGCGGGTTGAGCGTCGCGCCGGCCTTGATCCACAGCATCTCGGCGGTGCCGGGCAGCGCGCCCAGCTTGTAGGCGTGGAGGCCGCGCGGCTTGTCGGTCGCCTCCAGCACCACCGCGCCGGCGGCGTCGCCGAACAGGACGCAGGTGTTGCGATCCTGCCAATCGAGGAAGGGCGAGATGGTCTCGGCGCCGCAGAGCAGCACCTTGCGCAGGCCGCCGCCCTTGATCATCGCCGTCACGGCGCTGAGGGCGTAGAGGAAGCCGCAGCAGGCGGCGTTCATATCCATGGCGCCGGCGTTGACCGCGCCGAGCTTGGTCTGGAGCAGGGCGCCGGTCGAGGGCAGCAGCAGATCGGGGCTGGTGGTCGCCACGACGACCAGATCCAGCTCCTCGGGGGCCACGCCGGCCCGCTCCAGGGCGATGCGGGCGGCGGCGGCGGCCAGATCCGAGGTGGCCTGGCCCGGCGCCACGACATGGCGGCGCTGGATGCCGGTGCGGGACTGGATCCACTCGTCGCTGGTCTCGACCGTGCGCTCCAGCTCCTGGTTGGTAATCACTTTCTCCGGGGCGTAGCGGCCCCAGCCGGTGATGGCGGCGTAGGTCATAATGATGCGCTCCTTAGGCGAGGGGCGGCGCGGGCCGCCCGGGAAACGGGTCGGGGATGATCGTTTCGGCGGCCGCTATGACGCAGCGCAGCCGAACAAAAAGAAAGGGCTCAGGAGCGAACTCCCGAACCCTTGTCTCAGCCGGCCGATCCGGCATTATTCTTCAACGGACTCTTGCTTGATGTACTGGCGGCCTTTGTAGCTTCCGCAGTTCAGGCAAACGCGGTGGGGGCGGCGGTATTCGCCGCACTTGGGGCACACCGAGAGCGAGGGGGCGGTCAGGGCCAAGTGCTGGCGGCGGTTGCCGCGCTGCTGGCGAGTGATCTTCCGACGTGGCAAGGCGCCCATGAGCGACAGACTCCTTTCAATTGAGCAGGTGTTTGAGTGCCGCGAGACGCTCGTCAACGACCTCGTCTACGCAGTCACAGCTGGCTTCGTTCAGGTTTGTGCCGCAGTGCGGGCACATGCCGCGGCAGCCCTCGCGGCAGGTCGGCGCGATTGGCAGCGCCAGCAAGGCATATTCCCGGATCGCGTCGCCCAAGTCCAGCAGGTGGCTGCTGTTGATGCGGAAAGACTCCTCATCCTCGGGCTCGGCCAGCGGAACGCCGGTTGTCACATTAACGGTGGCGTGGTATTCCTCGTCGAACGTAACCTCGACCGGCTGTTGGTAGTCCGTCAGGCAGCGCGCGCAGTTGAGGACGACCTCGCCTTCGGCGCGGGCGTGGGCAAGCACGCCGCTTTTGGTGCGCGTCAGCTTGACCTGGCCCCGCACCGGCCGCATCTCCAGCCCGTCCCCCAATGCTAGCGCCGGATCGTCGAACTCGTGCTGTCGTGTGCCCCCGACATGCTCCTGGAGCAGCTGGGACACATTAAAGCGAAGGTCAGACATCGGACCCTCCTTTCGAACTACGATCCGCAGACCAAGCATTATAGAAAGGGATGGGGTGACTGTCAAGTTGGGCGGGGGGGCTGCCCGGCGCTGACGCGGCTCAGGTGACGCCCAGCTCGTCCAGACCGTTTTGGATCACCGTCAGCGCTTTCCCGACCCGGTCTTCCAGATCCAGGAGCACCTGGCGCGAGTAGTCGTCGGCCTCGGCCCGGACGCGGGCGGCCTCCGCCTCGGCTTCGCCAATGATGCGCGCGCGCTCGCGCTGGGCCATCTCGAGCAAGCCCTGTTCCGACAGCGAGACGGCGATTTTGCGCTTGGCGGCGTCGAGCAGCTGCTCGCGCTCGCGGACGATCTGGCGGGCCTGGCGCAGCTCGTCGGGGACGGCCACCCGCAGGCGGTCGATGATATCCAGCACCCGCTCCTCATCGATCATCAGGCGCCTGCTGAAGGGGACGCGCCCGCCGCCGGCCAGCACATCCTCCAGCTCGTTGATCAGCCGCTCGAACTCGGCCTCGACGTACTCCTGGGGCGCCGCCTGCTGGCCGATCTCGTCGCCGGCGGCCTCGGGCTGGTCGATCCTGGCGTTGGTCATCGGCGGGTCTCCTCGCGCTGGGCGAAGGCGCGCTGGAGCGCCGCCTCCACATGGGCCGGCACGAACGAGCTGACGTCGCCGCCGTAGCGGGCGATCTCGCGCACCGCGCTGGAGCTGAGGAAGCTGTACTGCTGGTCGGCCATCAGGCAGACCGTGTCGATCTCGCGCGACAGCCGGTGGTTGATGTGGGCCATCTGGAATTCATGCTCGAAGTCGGTGGCGGCCCGCAGCCCGCGCACCAGCACGGTCGCGCCCTGGGCCAGCGCGTACTCCACCACCAGCGTGCCGAAGCGGTCCACCTTCACGTTGGGCAGATGGGCCACCGCCTCGCGCATCATCTCCAGCCGCTCGGCGGTGGAGAAAAGCAGGTTCTTGTTGGGGCGGTCGGCGGCCGCCAGAATCAGCGTGTCGAACAGCCGCGCCGCCCGGTGGGCGACATCGAGATGGCCGTTGGTGATGGGGTCAAAGCTTGCGGGGTAGACAGCAATTGTCACAAATTCACGCTCCAGCATCGTCGGCAGCCGTTGGCGGGGCTTCGTAGATCGAAAAGCAGGAGTCGCCCAGGCGGCGGTGTTTCAGCAGGCTCAGGCTGCCCAGCTGCTCCGGCAGGACCAGCCGCGGCCAGTGGCCCACGACAAGCACGCCATCCTCGGCGAGCAGGCCCGATTCGCCAACCCGGACCACCAGCTCGGGTATGCCCTCCATCGCGTAGGGCGGATCGAGCAGGATTATAGCATATTTTGTTTGGCGGTCCGTGACGCTCAAAAACCGCTCCACCGGCATGGTCCACACTTGAGCCCGCTCGGCCAGCTGGGTGGTCCGCAGGTTCTCGCGCACCACCGCCGCCACCGCCGCGCGCGCCTCCACGAAATCGCACCACGCAGCGCCGCGCGACAGGCACTCGATGCCCAGCGAGCCGGTGCCGGCGAACAGATCCAGCGCCCGGCCATCGAAGGCCTCGAAGCCCTCCAGCACCGAAAACAGCGACTCCTTGACCCGGTCCAGCATCGGCCGGGTGCCGATGTCCGGCGGCCCCTTCAGCTGC
>DASWWB010000701.1:0-12218 GCA_036406115.1 Herpetosiphonaceae bacterium | reverse complement strand
CCGGCGTGAACGGCGACCAGGCCAGCAACAGTGCGCCCGCCGCCGGGGCGGCCTACGCCCTGACGCTGCCGCAGTTCGCGCCGGTCTATCTGCCGCTGGCCGGGCGCCGCATGCCGTAGCTAGGAGCCGATGATCGACAGGCGCATCAGGCGGCGGGCGCGGTGGAGCACGCCGGTGAGCAGCGAGGCCCGCTCGCGGCCGAAGGTGCGGGCGTAGTCGCGGGTCGCGGTGGTCGCGTCGATCTCGACGCCCTGGCCCTTGCGGTAGTGCAGGTGGTCGGTGACGAGCAGGTAGAGATCGGCGGCGGTGCATTTGGGGAACAGATCGAGGGCGTGCTGCTCGGCGATCGCCCGCGCCACCGGCTCGTAAACGCAGTCGTGCCAGCTCGCGGCCGCCTCCTCGAAGGGCACCTCGCGCTGGAGATTGTTGCCGAGATAGAACTGGTGGTCGAGGAGATGCTGGCGCAGCCGGCCGTAGTCGCGCCCTTCCGAGAGCGGCAGGCGGATCGACGGCCGCAGCCTGCCGAGCTGCGACCACTTGAGGAACTCCTGCTCCTCCGAGCTGGGCGGCGGCGGCAGGCTGCGCTTGAGCTTGCGCTCGCCGAACTGGCGGGTGTAGTCGAGCGCGGCCTGCTCGGCGCCCGGATCGAAGCCGCCCGCCAGGGTCAGATAGTAGCGGTGGTCCATGATCCAGAGGTAAAGATCGGCGGCGGAGCGGCCGGGGAAGGCGGCGAGGACGCCGGTGCGCTCGATCGCTTCGATCAGCGGCAGGTAGATCGTGTCGTACCAGCTGAGCAGGGCCTCCTCGGCGGTCAGATCGTAGCCCAGCTCCAGCGACTTGAAATAGCGGTGGCCGTTGATGTGGCGGATCATATCGAGGTAGCCGCCGGGCTGCGAAATCTCGATGTTCTGGTCGGGCCGGAGCTGGGCCAGGTTCGTCCACTCCAGGAAATCCGAGCGCTCCTCAAGCAGCGTCAGGTCCTCGTGGGTCAGCGTCGGCTTGAGCCGAACGTCGCTGACCAGCTCGATCACATGGGCGTCGATGTAGGTCTGGCCCTGCTGGCGGGCGACCGAGACCCGGTGGTTGCCGTCGCGGACGAAATAGGCGTCGCCGAGCTTGTAGAGCTCGATCGGCGGCAGCATGACATCCTGGTAGTGGGCGCGGTCGACGTTTTTCCAGCGCTCCTTGGTGGCCTCGTGGCGGGGCAGGAACTGGCGGTCGAAATCGGCGTAGCGCCCCTCGCTGCCGACGATTTGCTCGAGGGCGACGGTTTGGATGCCCAGCTCGTGCTGGCCGCGGACATTGAGGCGGGCGCGCACCTCCTCGAAGGGCAGGAGCGTGCGCGGCTCCTGGCGCAGCAGGCGGACGGCGCCGTGGAGCAGCGCCAGCAGGCGGGCGCGCTGGAAATCGTTGTCGACTTGTTGGTTCAGCCATTCCAGATGGCCCATGGCGGCCTCCTAGCTCTCAAAGGTGATGGCGCCGGGCGCGCCGTCGGTGATGCGCCACTCGCGCAGCTCGTAGCGGTCGAGGCCGCGCGCCACCAGCGGGTCGCGCTCGGCCAGCGCCCGGGCCTCCTCGGGCGAGCCGGCCTTGAGCAGCAGGAAGCCGCCGGTCCGGTCGGTGGCTGGGCCGGAGAGCAGCAGCTGGCCGGCAGCCTTCAGCTCGGCGAGATGGGCGAAGTGGTCCGGCAGGTGCGGCTCGTAGTCCGCGCGGTCCACGATAATCGTCAGCGTGACCAGATAGGCGATCACAGGCAGCTCCTCAGTTAACGCAAACGGCGCCCTCGCAAGGGGGCGCCGCTGCCATGAAATCACTATTGAATGTCGCGCTAGGCGCCCGCTTCCAGCGCGAGCGCGCGCTGGGGTTCGATCTCCAGCAGCTGGTAGCCGCAGGTGTTGATAATCGTCGTCGGCCCGTGGCGGAGCGGGCTTTGGTCACCGTAGCCGTAGTTCAGATGGACGTGGCCGTGGATCAGGTAGCGCGGCTTGATCCGCTCGATGAAGCGGCGCAGCGCCAGCGAGCCCTGGTGCGCGCCCGGCCCGTCGTGCAGGCCGCGAGGCGGCGCGTGGCTGATCAGGATGTCCAGGCCGCGACCGTGGCGGCGGCGCGCCAGCAGCGTGCGGGCGGCCAGCAGCCACAGCCGGCGCTGCCATTCCTGCTCGCTGTACTGGTACGGTCCCTGGCGGTAGCGCACCACCCCGCTGACGCCGGCGATCAGCATATTGCCGACCAGCCGCACCCGCAGATCCAGGTTGTCGCAGCCCTGCGGCTCCTCGTTGACCCCGCCGTCCTCGCGCAGCTCCGGCGCGTCGTGGTTGCCGCGCACATACAGGCAGGGCACGTTCAGCACCGTCACCAGGTATTCGAGGTAGCTGGGCGGCAAGTCGCCGCAGCTGAGAATCGCATCCACCGCCCCGACGCGCCCGCGGAGCGCCGGAGAGTGCAGGGTTCGCTCAACTTCATCGCTGATCGAAAGGAGCCGCATCGCACCGTCCTGGCTGGATGAATCTCGGGGGTAGTATAGCACGACTGGCGGCGGCCGGGGCGCGTCGCCGCAGCCTGGCCCTGGCCGCGCTGCGCCGCAGGTTCGCCCCGTCCTCATTGCTGGTGACGCCTCGCTTGCGGGGGGCGCAGTCGTGGTATTATCCGGCTGCGTATTCCCGCCCTGCCCAGACTAGCGAGAAGGATCGAGGTTCTGTCAGCTACCCACGGCTAAAGCTCGTGGGCTTGCGCCTCACCCCGAAGGCTGGACACCATAGGCCGTCTGACCGTCGGCCCGATTGCGGATATTGATAGCGGCGTTGACATCGGCAGTCGCCTGATGCCCACGCACGACACAACAGAACGCAGCTTGGTTCTTGCGGTTGCGGCGTTCGGTATGTCCGCACCGACTGCAACGCTGGCTCGTATGCGCCGGATCGATCAGTTCGACTCGCACACCAGCGCGTTCAGCTTTGTAGCTGATGTACGCCCGCAACTGCCCAAAAGCCCAATTGCTGTGTCGCGCTCGTTGCTGTGGCCCGTTAACCCTCGCCCGCTGACGAATGCCCTTCAAATCTTCAAGGACAATCGCTCGCTTTGTGCGTTCGGCTTTGGCAACCAGCCGCGTACTGATGCAGTGGTTTATGTCCTTTTGAAACCGACGTTGCCGACCAGACAGCTTTTTCAAGCGACGTTTGGCCGACGTTGTACCGACCTTCTGGAGCACCTGACGGCGATTGGCGTACCACTGGCGCTTGCGCTCAACTGTTTCGCCGCTGAACGTTTCGCCATCGCTATCGGTTGCAAGATTGACAATACCGAGATCAACGCCCAGTGCGCCTTCGGCATCAATCGGTTCGGGTGTCTCAACCTCGCAGGCGACGAACAGATACCATGTGCCACGAACGAACGCGAGATCGGTTTCGCCGCGCTGGGTGGCAAGCAGTTCGCGCTGGCGGTTGCCACACACGAACGGGATCGCCTGCCGTCCGTCCAGTGTCCAGATCGACACCTCGGAACCGGCCATATTGTAGGAAAGGATGCGATCATCGTAGGGAACAGCGCCGTGTGGCTGGAAGGTGCGCTGCGTTTTCCGGTCCAGTTTGTAGGCATCTGCCACCTTTCCGATACAACGCACCGCCAGTTGCGCCGCCAGGCCGAACGCTTCGCGCACCGCCTGGTAGGTCAGCTTGTGAACGGCAAACTGTCGAAACGTCTTGCTTTGCCAGGCTATACTGCTAATGGAATTGCAGGCAGCATTCGCCGTCTCAAGTGTGTGCCTAAGCGCATCAGCCTGTTCGGGTGTGGGCAGCAGTTGTATGGTAGCGGTCAATCTCATATTATGAGTATACCACAAATCGAACGCCCGTTCGAGTATCCGCTAAAGCGGGCTGAAGCAGAGCGCTTCCTCCCGCCCGTAAACGGTGCGGGTTTCCGCGCCTAAAGGCAAGCACCTATGAAGCTCAACGCAGTATTGCGCTCGCGCGCCACGCTGATCCAGGCCCTAGCGATCGCGGCGGCCCTGGTCGTTTTCGGCGTCGGCCTCGCCTTCAACGGCCGGTTTTATCACGAGGACGCCTATATCACCCTGCGCTACGCCTGGAATTTCCTCGACGGCCAGGGGATTGTCTGGAACGCCGGCGAGCGGGTGGAAGGCTACACCAACTTCCTGCATCTGATCTTCTCCAGCGGGTTGGGGGCGCTGGGCGTGGACCTGAAGCTAGCCTCGCGGATCATCGGCGGCGCCAGCCTGGCGCTGGCGCTGGGCGCCATCCACGTCGCTGGCGGCCGCCAAGGGCTGAAGGGATCGCCCTGGCGGGCGCTGCCCCTGGTCTTGGTCATCGGCTCGCAGTCGGTCAGGCTCAATGCGTTCGGCGGCCTGGAGACCATGCTCTACGGCGGCTTGCTGATGGTCGGCATCTGCCTGACCATGGCGCTGGCGGAGGCGCCGTCGGCGCGGCTGGCGGCCTGGGCCGGGCTGGCGTTCGCGGCCCTGGCCATGACCCGCATCGAGGGGGCGATGTTTTTCGGCATCAGCTGGCTCTATGTCTGGCTGCGCAGCCAGCGGCTGCGGCCGGGCGCGCCGGTGCTGGCGATGGCGTTGGTCTTCGGCGCGATCTTCGGCGCCTATTTCTTGTGGCGCTGGACCTACTACAGCTCCTTCCTGCCCAACACCTTCTATGTGAAGACCGGCGGCCTAACACTGGAACGGATCGCCAACGGCAGCTATTATGTGATGCACTACGCCATCTCGGCGCCGTTTTCGTTTCCCGCCACCGTCGTCGCGCTGGTCCTGGCCTACCGCCGGCGGGCGATCACGCCGGCCATGGCCTACCTGGCGGTGCTGGTGGGCGTCTATCTGTTCTATGTCGCCTATGTCGGCGGCGACTATATCGTCGGCTTCCGCTTCATCGCCCCGGTCATCCCGGCGGCCAGCCTGCTGCTGGCCCTCGCGCTGAACGCCGCCTTCCCGGCCCCGGGCCGCGCGGTGGCGCCGGCCTACGCTGCGGCGTCGCTGGCGCTGTGCCTGCAAGCCCTTGGCCCGGCGGTGGTGCTGCCGCGGTTCGACCGGGTCTCGGTGCTCGGCGAGATGATCGGCAAGTATATCGACCAGCAATGGGACCGCGAGGCGGTGATCGCGCTCAACGCGGCCGGCGCCGTCGCCTACTACGCGCCGGAGCACCGCTTCATTGACATGCTCGGCCTGAGCGATGTCCACATTGGCAGGCGCGAGATCGGCGAGCGGCGCATGCCGGTCCAGATCATGCCGGGCCACAGCAAAGGCGACGGCGCCTACGTCCTGGGCCGCCAGCCCGACTACATCATCCTGGGCACGGTCGAGGGCGCCGCGGCCAACAGCCCGCTCTTTCTCTCCGATCTGGAAATTGTCGAGACGCCGTCGTTCCTGTCGCTCTACCGCAAGCGCGAGGTGACGTTCGATATCAGCGGCATCCCAAACTACCGGTTTTTGCAAGAGAACGAGTCGCCGACGCTGCTGTTCGTCTACTACGAGCGGATCCGATGAGGCGGCCCGCGGCCGGTGGGCCGGACCGCTCTATGCTACAATAGCGCACATGAGCCAACGACTTTCCGCGGTGCTGGATCCCGACAGCATCGATGTTATCAGCCACAGCCCGCAGCAGACCATCCGGATTGGCCAGCGCATCGGTTCGCTGCTCAAAGCCGGGGACCGAGTGTTGCTGTTTGGCACCTTCGGCGCGGGCAAAACCCACATCTCCAAGGGCTTCGCCGCCGCCTTCGGGGTCGACCAGAGCCTGGTGACCAGTCCGACCTTCGTGATCGTCAACGAGTACGAGGGCGACGCCGCCCACCAGCGCATGCGGATCAACCACATCGACCTCTACCGATTGGAGAGCGGCGCCGCCGATTTCGAGTCGATCGGCCTGGACGAGCTGTGGGACGACGAGGCGATCTGCATCATCGAGTGGGCCGAGCGCATGCTGGACGCGCTGCCGCCCGAGTATCTGGCCATTCGTTTCGATTATCTCAGCGAGACCAAGCGCCTGATGCGGATCACGCCGCGCGGCCCGCGCTACCAGCAGCTGGTCTCGCTGCTGCGACAGACGGCTTTTGCCGGCTAGGTGAACGAGCTATGCTGCTTGCCTTCGACACCGCCACCAACATCGCCGGCGCCGCGGTCTACGGCCCCCAAGGCCTGCTGGCCGAGGCGACCTGGCACGCCGGCCGCGGCCACTCCGAGCAGGTGATGGCCATGGCTCAGCAGCTGCTGGCCAATCTCGGCCATGGCCCGGAGGATCTTTCCGCCGTCGGCGTGGCGCTCGGCCCCGGCTCGTGGAGCGGGCTGCGGGTCGGCCTGAGCCTGGCCAAGGGCGTGGCCATGGCCCGCAGCTTGCCGATCCTGGGCGTCAGCAGCCTAGAGACCCTCGCCTACCCGCACCAGCGCACCGGCCGCTCGGTGTTCCCCGTGATCAAGCTCGGCCGCGACCGCTACGCCCTGGCCGAGTTCCGCCTGCGCCGCTCCTGGAGCCGGATCGGCGGCGAGCGCAATGTCTCGCAGGAGGAGCTGCTGGCGGCCCTGCCGGACCTGGCGCTGGTCTGCGGCGACGTGGACGCCGCGCTGGCCGCCGCCATCACCAAGGCCAAGGGCGTCGGCGTGGTGATCCCGCCGCCGGCCCTCAGCGGCCGCCGGACCGGCTACCTGGCCGAGCTGGCTTGGCTGCGCTTCCAGGCCGGCGAGCGCGACGATCTTGTCGCGCTGGAGCCGACCTACCTTGGCAGCGGCGTGAAGGAGCCGGCCGGGAAATGAGGCGGATCATGGTGATCGGCTCCAGCGGCGCCGGCAAATCAACCCTGGCGCGGCGGCTGGGCGAGCGGCTGGGAATCGAGGTTGTCCACCTGGACGCCCTGTTCTGGAAGCCGGGCTGGGTCGAGACGCCGCGGCCGGAATGGGCCGATCTCCAGCGCGAGCTGGTCACGCGGCCGGCATGGATCATCGACGGCGGCTACGGCGGCACGCTCGAAATCCGCTACCAGGCCGCCGACACGATCATCTTCCTCGACATGCCGCGGCTGGTCTGCGTCTGGCGGGCGATCAAGCGCCGGATCATCTATCATGGGCGGACCCGGCCCGACCTGGCGCCGGGCTGCCCGGAGCAGCTCGACCCCGGCCACCTCAAATACATCTGGGATTACCCCAAGCGGCGGCGGGGCGAGGTTTTGGCGAAGCTGGCGGAGTGCGCGGCGAGCAAACGCTGCGTCCATCTGCGCTCAAACCGTGACGTAGACCGGTTTATCGGCGGGCTGGCGCCCCAATAGCACATAACAAAAGGAGGCCGCGATGAATGCGCTGTCACGCTTTGAATCATTCATGGAGAATATGGTCGAGGGCAATGTGGCGCGGCTGTTCCGCAGCCCCATCCAGCCGGCCGAGATCGGCAAGCGGCTGGAGCGGGCGATGGAGAGCCAGCAGACCATCAGCGTGGGCCGCATCTTGGTGCCGAACTCCTACAAGGCGCACCTGCACACCGACGACTTCGCGGCTTTCGCGCCGGTGTGCAAAAATCTCCAGCAGGAGATGGCGCGCTACCTGGCGGAGCTGGCCCGCGAGCGCGGCTTCAGCATGCTCAACCACCCGACGGTCGAGCTGGTGGCCGACCCGGGGGTCAAGCCGCGCGGGATCATGATCATGGCCGAGCTGACGGAGAACGCGCCGCACCTGGCGACCCACACCCAAGTCATGGCCGGGCCGCAGGGCCAGGGCGGGGCGGTCGCCGGCGGGAGCGCGGCCCAGGGCCAGCCTCGGGCCAGCCTGACGCTCTACACCGACCAGGGCGAGCATCGCATCCCGCTCAGCAGCTCGCTGATCAACCTGGGCCGCGGCCTGAACAACGATGTGATCCTGGAGGACAGCCGCGTCTCGCGCGAGCACGCCCAGGTGCGCTACAAAGCCCGGCGCTTCTGGGTCTCGGATCTGCGCTCGACCAACGGCACCTTTGTCAACGGCGACCCCATCCAGGAGCAGCAGCTGCGCTCCGGGGACATTATCTCGCTGGGCGGCCTGGAATTGCGTTTCGAGGAGGTTTAGATGCCTGTTGTGATCGCCAACTCCCTGGGCGGGCTCGTCGTCGCGCAGCTGCGCGAGACGGCGGTGAGCACCTCGCTGGATCTGGTGATACTCCTGCTGCGGGTCGGGGTGATCTTCCTGCTGTATTTCTTCCTGTACCAGGTGGTGCGGGTGCTGCGGGGCGAGCTGCAGGTGGCCGGGACCAACGTGGCGGTGAACAACGCCGCCGGGGGCGTGACCGGGCCGGCGGCCAATCCCTACGGCAAGCTGGTGATGTCCAGCCCGGGCGAGACCGCGCTCCAGCCGGGCTATCCCTTCGAGCTGGGCGCGGTCAACGTGATCGGGCGCCGGCCGGACAGCGACATCCCGCTCAACGACAGCTTCATGTCGGGCGAGCACGCCCTGCTGGAGTGGCGCGGCGACAGCTGGTGGCTGGAAGACCAGCACTCGACCAACGGCACCTTTGTCAACGATATCGAGGTCCGCGACCCGACGCCGGTGACCTACGGCGATTTCATCCGCGTCGGCAGGGTCGAGTTGAAGCTCACGCGGTAGATGAGAAGTCGACATAAGGCAACTATGCGAAATAGCTCATTGCAATGAGATAAAACCGATAGCGAGGCGGGGGGCGGTTATTTGCACGTCTCATTTGCCTGTGATATACTTCGCAATGGCTGCAACGAGGTTGTCGCACCCATAAGTCTAGCGAGAGCCGGGACCGTCCCAATCTCGCTTTTTGTGTGTTGAGTTTGAGTTTGGATGGCTCGTCGCCGTGGCGCGGCCTCCGCGTCGGAGGAAATCTCATATGCTCTCAACCTACGCATTCATCGGCATCTTCGCCATTGCCGCGATCACCTTCCCGCTCCTACCCCTGATCCTCTCATCATTCCTGCGCCCCAGCCGGCCGACCGACGTGAAGCTCTCGACCTACGAGTGCGGCCTGGAAGCCATCGGCGACATCTGGGTCCAGTTCAAGGTGCAATACTACCTGTACGCGCTGGCGTTCGTGGTGTTCGACATCGAGACCGTCTTCCTGTACCCCTGGGCGGTGGCCTACAACCAGCTCGGGCTGTTCGCGCTGGCCGAGATGACGATCTTTTTGCTGATTCTGACCGTCGGCCTGGTCTACGCCTGGCGCAAAGGCGCCCTGGAGTGGATCTAGGCTTATCACCTTCCGGCAGGGAGACTAGCATATGAGCGATTTCGATACCCAACTGGAGCTTGAGCAGCAGGGCGTGCTGTTCTCGACGATCAATAAGCTTTACAACTGGGGCCGCCGCTCGTCGGTGTGGCCGATGCAGTTCGGCCTGGCCTGCTGCGCGATTGAGATGATTGCGGCGGCGGCTTCGCGCTACGACATCTCGCGCTTCGGCTCCGAGCTGTTCCGGGCCTCGCCGCGCCAGGCCGACGTGATGATCGTGGCCGGCACGGTGACCAAGAAGATGGTGCCCCAGGTGGTGCGCCTCTTCAACCAGATGCCCGAGCCGCGCTATGTGATCTCGATGGGCGCCTGCGCCACCTCCGGCGGCCCCTTCCGCGACGGCTACAACGTGGTCCGCGGCGTCGATCTCTACGTGCCGGTCGATGTCTACATCCCCGGCTGCCCGCCCCGCCCCGAGGCCCTGCTCCACTCGCTGATGACCCTCCAGTCCCAGATCGATGTCCAGTCGCTGCGCAAGGTGCGCTGGTACGACAACGACGAGGACGCGGTGGACTTCCCGGTGCCGCAGTTCGGCGCCGAGGGCCTGCTGGTCGAGGGCGTCGAGGGCACCGCCGACCCGGTCGGCGGCCTGCCGAAGATGGCGCCGTTCGTCAGCCCGGCGCTCGGCGGCATGGGCGAGCGCGACCCCAGCCGCGCCGCGCTGGAGGGCAACCTGCCCAAGCCGGTTCTGAATGGCGCGGTAGTTGAGGAGGTCCACCATGGCGCTGCTGTCTAGGGGCGAGCTTCGCTCCATCCTTGAGACCGAGCTGCCCGCAGCGCTCGACACCCGCTGGGCGACCGCCGCGACGAGCGCGGCCGAGCCGGCTGGCGAGCACGCCGCCGGCCCGGTGCTGCGCGAGGACGACGCGGTGGTCCACGCCGAGGCGATCGTCGAGGCCGCCCACTTCCTGCGCGACAAGTTCGGCTACGAGCTGCTCTCCAACATCACGGCCGTCGACTACCTGGCCGAGGGGATCATCGAGCTGGTCTATCAGTTCTACCACCTGGAGGGCGGCGCCGACGTGCGGGTCCGCGTGCGCGTGCCCCGGGCGGTCGAGCAGTGCGTGGTGCCCTCGCTGACCCCGAGCTGGCCGGGCGCCAATCTGCAAGAACGCGAAGCCTACGACATGTACGGCGTGACCTTCACCGGCCACCCGAACCTGGCCCGCATCTATATGTGGGACGAGTTCAAGGGCTTTCCGATGCGCAAGGACTTCCCCAAGACCGGCGACAAGTACACGCACGTGACTGGAGAGTAAGCGATGCTGAAGACTGAAGAACTGCAAATCAATATCGGCCCCCAGCACCCCTCCACCCACGGCGTGTTCCGGATGGTGGTGACGGTCGACGGCGAGACGCTGGTCGACCTCAAGCCGGTGTTCGGCTACCTGCACCGCAACCACGAGCAGCTGGGCGAGGTCAACTCCTATCTCCAGAACATGCCCTTCACCGACCGGCTCGACTACTTCAACTCGATGACCAACAACCACGCCTACGCGCGGGCCGTCGAGCAGCTAGCCGGGATCGAAGTGCCGGAGCGCGCCCAGTACATCCGCGTGATCATGGACGAGCTGTCGCGCATTCTCAACCACGCCACGGCGATGGGCTTTATGCTCGGCGACATGGGCGCCTGGCAGACGGCGCTGCTGTGGGGCATCCGCGAGCGCGAGAAGATCCTCGACCTGTTCGAGTATGTCTCGGGCGCCCGCATGATGTGCAACTACGCCCGCTTCGGCGGCGTGGCCCGCGACATCGACGACTACTTCGTCACCGAGGCCAAGAAGCTGATGCAGGGCCTGCCGCACTACTTCGACGACTTCGAGGGGCTGCTCAACAACAGCGAGATCATGCTGGTGCGCGCCCGCAACGTGGGCGTGCTGCCCAAGGAGCTGGCGGCGGCCTACAGCGTGACCGGCCCCGTGCTGCGCGGCTCGGGCATCCCCTACGACATCCGCAAGGCCGAGCCCTACGCCGTCTACGATCGCTTCGACTTCGACATCCCGGTTGGCACCGTGGGCGATGTCTACGACCGCTTCCTGGTGCGGGTGGCCGAGATGCGCCAGTCGTATCGCATCCTGGAGCAGGCCTTCCAGCAGCTGCCGGACGCCGGCGGCGGCCATATCAACGCCAAAATCAAGCAGCAGAGCCTCAAGGCGCCGGCCGGCGAAGCGTACGCCCGGGTCGAGTCGCCGAAGGGCGAACTGGGCTTCTACCTGGTCAGCGACGGCTCCGGCTCGGCCTACCGCTACAAAGTGCGCGGCCCGTCGTTCATCAACCTGACGGCGCTGGCCGACATGTGCAAGGGCTACAAGATCGCCGACGTGGTCGTGATCCTGGGCAGCATCGATATTGTGATGGGGGAGGTTGACCGATGACAGTGTCAACGCCACGCAAGGGAACCGTCAATGTGGTGGCGGTCCAGCGCAACGACGACACGTTCCGCGCCGGGCAAGGCATCGCCAAAGGCCTGGGGCTGGTCTTCCGCAAGTTCCGCAAGGCGCTGCCGCTGGTCGGCAAGACAAACAGCGACCGCTCGGACACCGAGGGCCAGTTCAACGTGCAGTACCCCGAGGAGCGGCTGGCGCTGCCCGAGGCCTACCGCAACATGCCGATCCTGCTCTTTGACGACGCGACCGGCCATGAGCTTTGCACCTCGTGCTTCCAGTGCGAGCGCGTCTGCCCGCCCCAGGTGATCCACATCACCCAGGCCAAGGATCCGGCGACCGGCAAGCCCGTCCCGGCGGCGTCCCAGTTCGTGATCGAGTACGACACCTGCATGTCCTGCGGCTACTGCGCCGAGGTCTGCCCGTTCGACGCGATCAAGATGGACCACGACTACGAGCTGTCGACCGCCAACCACCCCGAGCTTGATGTCAACTACAACCGGCTGCTGCGGCCGGTCTCCTACTATCAGACCATCGCGCCGGGCATGTGGGAGCAGGTCCGCGACCAGGCGATGAAGAAGCTCCAGAACAACATCAAGCGCCGGCC
>DASWWB010000700.1:0-5090 GCA_036406115.1 Herpetosiphonaceae bacterium | reverse complement strand
AGCGCTGGCACGCCGTACTCGTGCTCGCCTTGGATTTGCAGCGCCGACCTGCTGGTGGCCAGAAGCTTGAGCCCGGGCGCGGCGGCCAGCAGCTCGGCCAGCTGCGGCGCCGCCGGCAAGACATGCTCGAAGTTGTCGAGCAGCAGCAGCAGCCGCTTCTCGCGGAAAAACAGCTTGAGGCTTTCCAGGAGCGGCTCGCCCGACTGCTCGGTGACGCCGACGGCCTGGGCGATGGCGGCGGCGACCTGCTCGGGCTCCGCCAGGGCGCTGAGCGGCGCCAGGAAGGTCCCGTCGCCGAACTCCGGCCGGAGCTGATGGGCCGCCTCCAGCGCCAGGCGCGTTTTGCCGGTGCCGCCGGCGCCGCTCAGCGTGAGCAGCCGCACCTCGGGCCGCCGCAGCAGGGCGAGAATGGCGGCCAGGGCCTCCTCGCGGCCGACCAGGCTCGTCGATTGGCTGGGCAGGTTGGTGGGCGGCTCCGCCCAGCGGGGCGCCGGGCTGGTGTCCGGCGCCGGCAGGTGCTCGGCCGGGCGGGCGGGGGCGGCGAACACCACCTCGTAGATGCTGGCCGGCGGCTGCTGGTCGGCCAGCGGGAACTCGCCGAGGTGGCGGGCGTGGGTTTCGGCGGGCAGATCGGCGTCGAGGGCGGCGTGGGCGCTCGCGGAGAGCAGGATCTGGCCGCCGGCCGCGAGGTCGCGCAGCCGGGCCGCCTCCTGGAGGACGGGGCCGGCGAAATCGCCCTGCCGGCGCTCGGCGGCGCCGGTGTGCAGCGCGCAGCGCAGGCGCGGCGGCCCGGCCTCCTCCCAGGTCGCGGCGGCGACGGCCCGTTGCAGGCTGAGCCCGGCCACCAGGGCCGGCGTCGCCTGCTCGAAGGCGGCGCAGCAGACATCGCCCATCATGCGGAAGATCTCGCCATGGTGGGTGGCGATGACCGAGCGGGCGATGGCCTGGTAGCGCTCGATGACTGCTGGCATGGCGCGCGGAAACCGTTCCCACAGGCCGGCGCTGCCCTCGATGTTCAGAAAGAGAAAGGTTGTGGGCGCGGTGACTGACTCGAGCATAGCGTCTCCCGTTTGCGTTCGGAACACGAGCTATGATAGCACGGCTGAGGGCGCATTCGCGGCGCCGGACATCAGTGGGCGGCCTCGGGAAAACCGCATGGGTTCCGGCGCCGGGGCGGGCGACAGGCGGCCTAGAGCTTTTTGAAGTAGCGGGCGACCGGGAACTGGCGGAAACCGAGGCTCTCGTAGGCGGCGCGGGCCGGGGCGTGGCCGGGATCGCCGCCGGTCTCGACCATCGCGATCGCCATGCCGGCTTCGCGCATCCGCTCCTCCGCGAAACGCATCAGCGCGCTGGCGACGCCGCGCCGGTGGGCGGCGGGATCGACCGCCACCATCGTCGCCTCGCCCATCAGGTCGCCGGCGTGCAGCTTGACGGCCACGAAGCCCAGCGGCGGCCCGTCCTCGACCGCCACCCAGACGCGGATGTCCTCGGCGCCGCAGACGCCGCTGACCGCCGCCCGCTGGCTGGCCTCCCAGCCCCCGGGATAGAAGGCGCGGTACACCTCCGGGTCCAACGCTTGTTCCATCGAGACGAAGACGGGCGCCCAGGCCCGCAGCGAAAGGTCGATGATCTGATCGAGGTGGCGCGGCTCGTAGGGTTCGATGCGAAAGGTCATGGCTCCTCCGTTGCTCGCGTCCGGCGGAGCGCTGGCACGCGAGTTGCTTATGGGAATGGCGAACTTCTAAAATCCCCTATCCCCCCCGGCTGCCGACCCTTCCCCAAGGGTCGCAGCTTTTTTTAGCACGGCGGGCCATGCAAAAAGCCCGCCCCTGGTCTGGGGCGGGCCGGGCCGGTCGGCTGATTCAGGCGAGCTGCGGGGCGGGCTGGCGCTCGAACAGGCCCTGGATGGTCGGGAAAAGCTGGCCCTCGGCGTCGCCGCGCGGGATGCTGGCGTTGGCGCCAAGCTCAAGGGCGCGCTGCTGGTCGCCGTCGTGGTTGGGCCGCGTCAGCATGACGACCGGCACCTGGCGCAGCACCGGCGTCTGGCGGATCATCGAGAGCACCTGGAAGCCGCTCAGGCCCGGCAGGTTCACGTCGACGATCATCAGCCGCGGCAGGACGCTGCGGGTTTGCAGCAGCCCTTTGATGCCGTCCGTCGCGGCCCGGACCCGGTAGCCCCCCTGCTGCAGCAGGCGGCGCAGCGGGCTCTGGACCGCCTCGTCTTCGATCAATAACACATCAACCGCGTCGTGCGGCTGCTCGTTTGGCGCACTCATACCCGGCTCTCCATACTACCAGCCCTAGTTGCCTTGGCTATTGTACAGCGTTGTGGCTTCCCATGGTAGAGCAACTTGCAGGCCCCAGCGCCTGCCAGAAGCCGCCATTAACCAAATTGATGGGGGCGGATAGGACCGGAGTACCAGGGCGCGGACCTGAATCGAGCCGGCGGGGACGCGCGCCGCGATCCCCTGGTATACTGGTGCCAATCCACCTGACATAATGCGAGTGTTGCAAGCTATGACTTTGAATGTTCTTTCGCTGGCCAGCGGCTCGAACGGCAACGCGCTGCTGATCCAATCCGCCGGCGCGACCATCCTTATCGACGCCGGGATCGCGCCCCAGCGCCTGGCCCAGCAGCTCCGCCTGCGCTGGATCGAGCCGGCGGCCCTGACTGCGATCTGCCTCACCCACGAGCACAGCGACCATGCGTTCGGCGCCGCCGGCCTGGCGCGCCGCTTCGACGTGCCGATTGTCTGCAATGCCGCCACCTTCGCCGCGCTCGGCGATCCCGGGCTGCCGCACCGCCTCCTGGCGACCGGCGCCAGCCTGGAGCTGGGCGATCTGCGGCTGGAAAGCTTCGCCGTGCCCCACGACGCCGCCGCGCCGGTCGGCTACCGGGTCGATCATTGGTCAGGCAGCGTCGGCGTGGCCACCGACCTGGGCGAGTGGGACGATGCGATCTGCGCCGCGCTGGCGCCCGCCGATCTGCTGCTGCTGGAGGCGAATCACAACCTGGAGCGCCTGGCGCTCTGCCGCTACCCCGCCCATCTCAAGCAGCGAATCCGGGGCAAGCGGGGTCATCTGTCTAATGTTCAGACCGCTAGCTTACTGGCGAGCTTACAGCGCCGCTCGGCGCGGCGCCGCACGGTCTGGCTGGCCCACCTTTCGGCGCGCTCGAACACGCCGGAGCTGGCGCTGGCCGATGTGCGCAACGGGCTGCACCAGGCCGGCGCCACCGGCTTCAGCCTGGATGTCGCGCCGCGCGGCAGGCCGGGCCCGGCGTGGGCCGGGGCGCAGGCCGAGCAGCTGCGGCTGATTTAAGCGACCGGCCCCGCAGCGCTTCGGAGCTGCGGGGCCGAGCGCCGCGCTTAGGCCGGAAGCTGGTACAGCTCGCCGTATTTGCCGCGCAGGTAGCGGATGTAGGGCTTGATGCTCAGCGGCCCGCCGGTGATCCGCCGCACCAGCTCGTCCATCGAGAATTTGCGGCCGTGGCGGTAGAGCTTGTCGCCCAGCCAGCCATGCAGCGCGCCGAACTCGCCGCGCGCGATCTCGCCCGGGATCGCCGGGTTCTCGCTGAGCGCCTGCTCGTAGAACTGGGCGCTGAGGATGTTGCCCAGCGTGTAGCCCTGGAACGCGCCGCCGATCGGCCCGCCGAACCAGTGGACGTCTTGCAGCGCGCCGTCGCGGTCGTCGGGCGGGGACACGCCCAGGTCGGCCTTGATCCGCTCGCGCCAGGCCTCGGCCAGGTCGCGCACCGCCAGCCGGCCCTCCAGCAGATCCAGCTCAAACTCGAAGCGCAAAATGACATGGAGGTTGTAGGTCAGCTCGTCGGCCTCGGTGCGGACGAGCGTGCGCTCGACTTTGTTGACCGCCCGGTAAAAGGTGTCAAGCTCGACCTTGCCCAGCTGCTCGGGGAAGACGGCCTGGAGCTTGGGGTAGAAGTGGCTCCAGAAGGGCCGCGAGCGGCCGACCAGATTCTCCCACAGCCGCGACTGGGACTCGTGGACGCCCGAGGAGGCGCCCTGGCCGAGCGGCAGGCCCTCGAACTCCTGGTTGATGCCCTGCTCGTACATCGCGTGGCCCGACTCGTGGAGCGTGCTGAAGAGGCAGGAGCTGAGATCATGCTCATCGACCCTGGTGGTGATGCGCACGTCGCCCAGCGAGAATTTGGTCATGAAGGGGTGGGGCGAGACATCCTGGCGGCCGCGCTCGAAATCGTAGCCGTAGCGCCGGATCACGTCGACGCCGAACTGCCACTGCTGCTCGCGCGGAAAGAACTGGCGCAGGCAGGAGTCGTCGGCGACCGGCTGGGCGGTGACCGCCTGGACGATCGGCACCAGCTCCTGGCGCAGCTCGGCGAACAGCGCTTTGACGGTGGCGGTGGCCATGCCGAAGTCGCTTTCAGCGATCAGCGGATCGGCGATGTGCTCGCGCTCGGGGAAGAACTCGGCGTACTGGCGGCTCAGCTCCAGGGTCCGCTCCAGCGCCGGGACCATGCCGGCGAAGTCGTTGGCCGGCCGGGCGCGGGTCCAGGCCTCGTAGGTGGTGGCGAGATGGTTGGTGAGGCGGCCGACGAACTCCGCCGGGACGCGGGTGTTGCGGTCGTAGTCGTGGCGGGCGGCGGCGACCAGCCGCGCGGCGTCCGAGTCCGGGTCGTCACCGACGGCCTTGGCGGCGCTGTCGAGCAGGCGGCCCAGCGCGGGATCGGTGGCGCGCTCGTGGGCGATGCGGCTGAGGGTGGCGGTCTGGCGGCCGCGGGCGGCGGCGCCGCCGGGCGGCATGTAGGTGGACTGGTCCCAATCCAGCAGCGCGGCGGCGCTGCGCAGATCGTTGACCTCTCGCAGGTGGGCTTTCAGATCTTCCAGTGCGTCCATTGGCTGTCTCCAGTGCGCTCAAGCGGGGCGGTTGCCGGTGCCGGCGGGCGCCGGCGCTGGCCCAATGGTACCACGGGGTTTTTGGCGCGCTCTTCCGCCATCCGGCGGGGATTTCTTTCGCCCTGGCGGGGGGCTTTTGTTGGACTCCCTGGCGGGGGGCTTTTGGTTCGCCTGGCGGCGGGGGGATTGCCCACCCCCCGCCCTCCCGCTGGGAGG
>DASWWB010000699.1:0-1900 GCA_036406115.1 Herpetosiphonaceae bacterium | reverse complement strand
CAGCGGGCCGGGATGCAGCGCTGCATCCCGGCCCGCTGGCGCGTCGCCAAAGCTGATGGTATGATGGCGCGGTAAGGCGTATCGTCTAGCGGCGCAAGGACTACACCTCGGGTGACTTGGGTGTGAACGATGGTTCGAATCCATCTGCGCCTTACACATTCAGTTCCTCCCCACCTCTTTTCCGCTCAAACCCCCTGAAGCGCCTCGATCTCGATCCGGTGCCAGCCATTGTTGAGGTAGCCTTTGACATTCCAGAACGGCGCCGCCGGCTGGACATTGCCGGCGGAGTCCGTGGCGCGGACGGCCAGCGCGTGCGGCCCCGGCGCCAGCTCAATCTCTGTCTCCCAGAAACTCCAGACCCCGGGGCCGCCATGCTCGGTGATCGCGGCCGGGCGCCACTGCCCGCCGTCCAGCGCCACCTCGACCGCCAGCAAGGCGGCGCCCAGCCCGGCGATGGCGTAGCCGCGCACGGCCAGCGGGCCGGCGGCCACCAACTCGCCCCGCTGCGGCGCGCACATCGCCGCGTTGACCCACAGCTCGTGGAGCATCGGCGCCTCGGCCCAGTCGCGGCCGGCGCGCTGGTCGGCGGCGCTGAGCAGGCGGTAGGCGCGGGTCTGGAAATAATTGTCGGACGGCGCGTCCCGGACGGTGATCCGCCCCAGCCACTTGACCGAGCGGGCGCCGACGACGCCGGGCACCACCGCCCGCAGCGGGCCGCCGTTGCGGGCGGGCAGCGGCGCGCCGTTCAGCTCGTAGGCCAGCAGCACCTCGGCCGCCGCAAGCGTCGCCAGCGGGATCGAGCCGCCGAACGCGAAGCGCCGATCATCGCGCTCGATCTCGTCGAGGCCCTCGAAGGCCAGGTGCTCGGCCGCAGGATCGACGCCGGCCAGCGCCAGCAGCGCCGAGAGCGGCACGCCGCCCCAGACGCCGTTGCCGATCGCGTTGGCGCCCCAGGGCAGCTCGCCGGGAATCGGGGCGATCGCCGTCAGCTCCTGGCGGCGGTTGCCGGCGCATTGCAGCGTCGCCTGCTGACGGACAAACGGCAGGCGGCGCAGCTCGTCGAGGCTGAGGCGCAGCTCGCGGGCCACCAGGCCGCCGATCTCCAGCCGGAAGGCGGCGGGATCGACCCGCGGCACCGGGCCGTGGTTGCGGGCGAACAGGCGGCTGGCAGGCGTGACGAACGCCTCCCGCAGCGCCGCGAGATCGGGGCCGCCGTTGAGCGGATCGGCCTGGTGGAGCGCCAGGCTCTCGTCGGTTTCGGGCGGGAAATCAAGCGCGGTCATCGGCGCACCTCATCGCAGCGCCGGCGCTGGGAACAGCGCCGGGCAGGCCAGGGCCAGATAGTCGTCGAGCGGCGGCGACCAGCCGCGCGGCCGGTAGGCGCCGTCGCGCAGCTCGTAGTCGCCCCGGTAGCGCCCGCGGCTGATCGATTCCAGCGCGCCGGCCAGGGCGTCGATATCCTCGGCGGTCGTGTGGAGGCCGATGCTGGCCCGCACCAGGCCGGCGCTCGCGTCCCGCCTGGCGCCGCAGCCGACATCGCCCCCGCCGAGCAGCGCCCGCACGTAGGGCTGGGCGCAGAACGAGCCGTTGCGCACCGCGATGCCATGTTCGGCGCTCAGAATCGCCGCAGCGAGCCCATGGTCCATCCCGCGCACCGCGAACGGCACGATGCCCAGCCGCTCGCCGGCCCGCGCCGGATCGCTGTCGCCGTAGACCCGCACGCCGTCCAGGCCGTCGAGCAGCCGCAGCAGCCGGGCGGTCAGCTCCCGCTCGTGGGCGGCGATCCGCTCCAGGCCGACCGCCGCCAGCGTGTTGAGCGCCGCCGCCAGCGCGATCGCGCCGGCCACGTTGGGCGTGCCGGCCTCGAAGCGCTGCGGCGCATCGTTCCAGACCACCTCGT
>DASWWB010000698.1:0-11557 GCA_036406115.1 Herpetosiphonaceae bacterium | reverse complement strand
CGGCGTCGCGCCAGGCCAGGCTCGCGCCGGCCAGGTCGCCGGTGGCGCAGCGCCAGGCCAGATCGAGCAGATCGCTCTCCAGCAACGGCAGGATCACCTGGGTCTCGGGGTCGCCGAAGCGCGCGTTGAACTCCAGGACGCGCGGGCCGGCGGGCGTGAGCATCAGGCCGGCGTAGAGCACGCCGCGATAGGGCGCGCCGCGGGCGGCCAGGGCGCGCAGGGTCGGGGTGAAAACCGTCTCGACGAAGCCGTCGATCTGGGCGGCGGACAGCAGCGCGGAGGGGGCGAAGGCGCCCATCCCGCCGGTGTTGGGGCCGGTGTCGCCGTCGCCGATCCGCTTGTGATCCTGGGCCGGCAGCAGCGGCAGGGCGCGCTCGCCGTCGCAGAGGGCCAGCAGCGACACCTCGGGGCCGCTCAGCAGCTCCTCCAGCACCAGCCTGCTGGCGGATGGGCTGGCGCGCAGCTCGTCGATCGCCGCCAGAGTCCCATCGACTGAGGAGGGGACGATCACGCCCTTGCCGGCGGCCAGTCCATCCGCCTTGACGACCCACGGCCGGTCCTGGCCGGCCACGAAGCGCCGCGCCTCGTCAGCGTCGTCGAACACATGGGTGGCGGCGGTGGGGACGCCCGCCTCGGCCATGATCTGCTTGGCGAAGGCCTTGCTGCCCTCGATCCTGGCGGCCTCGGAGGACGGGCCGAAGACCGGCAGATCGACAGCGTCGCACACATCGGCCAGCCCCGCGACCAGCGGCGCCTCGGGGCCGACCACCACCAGGTCGATCCGCTCGCGGGTGGCCAATCCGACAATCCCGGCGGCGTCATCGGCGGCGATCGCCACATTCTCGCCCAGCGCGGCCGTGCCGGGGTTTCCGGACGCAATCCACAGCTTCTCGCAGCGCGGCGACTGCGCCAGCTTCCAGGCCAGCGCATGCTCCCGCCCGCCGGAGCCGATCAGTAAAACTCGCATACGATTCCTTATGTCAGCCCAGGTTCAGGCCGGCCGGAGCCGGCGGCGCCATTATAGCAGGCAGTCGTCAGTCGTCAGTTGTCGGGGGAGCTGACGGCAAACCTGCACCATACCGCGGGCGACATATCAAGCCTGAGACGCTCCTGCCTGACGCCTGACGACTGACGACTGTTTCGATTGACGCCCCGCCCGCCCCCACGTATACTTCAGCCGGTTGTAAAATGTTAATTCAACGCTAGGACATACACGAATGACGTCAGACCCACAGGCGCCCCCGGTCGACGTGGCGGCGGTGCTGGCCGAGATCCGGGCCGAAGTCAAAGCGCGGCGGACCAGCCTGCCGGCAGGCGAGCCCGAGGAGCCGGCGCTGCCCGACATCGATCTGCGCCGGCTGCTGAGCGAGGTGGAGGCCACGCGGGTGGTCAGCGTCCACTGGCCGCTGCAAGGCGAGACGCTGCCGCAGCGGATCATCGCCACGGTGAACAAGGTGGTGCGCCGCTACCTGCGCTGGTACATCAACCCGATCGCCGAGCAGCAGAACGCCGCCAACGACTCGATCGTGCGCACGCTGCACGGGCTGGTCGCCACCGTCGAGGAGCAGCAGGCCGAGATCGCCCGCCTGCGGGCGCGGGTCAAGCGCCTGGAGGGCGGCGGCCCGGCCGGCGCCGACCAGCCCCGATGACCGTCGCAGCCCCCCCCCGGCCGGCGGTGCTGAGCGCGCCGGTCGCCCTCGTGACTCCCTGGTTCGGCCAGGACACCCGCGGCGGCGCCGAAAACCAGGCGTTCCAGCTGGTGCGGGCGCTGCGGGCGCTCGGCGCCGACATCGAGGTCTGGACCACCACCAGCCGCGATGCCTTCAGCCCGCGCACCGAGCACCACTACCCGCCGGGACTCAACGAGATCGACGGCGTGCGCATCCGGCGCTGGGCGATGGACGCCCCGGTGCTGGGGCTCCCGCCTGGCATCGGCAAACTGGCGCGCGCGACCGGCCAGCGCCTGCCGGATTTCCCAGCCCACGAGATCAATCTGCTCGGCAGCCTGCCCAACAGCGCCGGCCTCTACCAGCACCTGATCGCCAATCCCGCCCGGCGCTGCGTCTTCATCCCCTACCCGATGGGCCTCAGCTTCTGGGGCAGCTTCCTGGCGCAGGGCCGGGCTTTTCACATCCCCTGCCTCCACGACGAGCCCTACGCCTACTACTCGACCTACCGCGCGATGCTGCGGCGGGCCAACGCGGTGCTGTTCAACACCGCCCCCGAGCGGGCCTTCGCCCTGGAGCAATACGGCATGGATGAGACGCGGGCGGTGGTGGCGGGCGAGGGCATCGACCTGCACTGGGCCGGCGACGCCGAGCGCTTCCGCCAGCGCACCGGGATCGACGGGCCCACGCTGCTCTACGTCGGCCGGCGCGACACCGGCAAAAACCTGCCGCTGCTGCTGAGCTACTTCCGCGAATGGCGGGCGCGCACCGGCCGCCAGCTGACACTTCTGCTGGCGGGGCCGGGCGAGCTGCCCATCCCGCGCGGCCTGGGCGACTGGGTCGTCGACCTCGGCTTCCTCGACAGCCAGGCCAAGCACGACGCCTACGCGGCGGCGACGGTCTTCTGCCAGCCCTCGACGATCGAGAGCTTCTCGATCGTGCTGATGGAAAGCTGGCTCCAGGGCACGCCGGCCCTGGTCAACGCCAAATGCCCCGTCACCACCGATTTCGCCTATCGCTCGGGCGCGGGCCTGCCCTTCGGCGACTTCGCCGACTGGGCGGGCGCGCTGGAGCGGCTGCTCGACGACGCCGCGCTGCGCGAGGCGATGGGCGCCGCCGGCCAGGCGTTCGTCCGCCGCGAATGCCGCTGGGAGGACGTGGCCTGGCGCACGATCACCGCCATCGCCACCGCCGACGCCACCGTGCGGGCGGGATAAGGGCTAGCTGTCAGTCGTCAGTCGTCAGTCGTCAGCGTGGGATAAGAGAAATCCTGTCTCAGACAAGCACAAACAATCGCCAGTCGTCAGCCAGTGCCGCGCCTCGGAATCCTGCCGAGTGACGACACTGAACAAGCCTGACGACTGACGACTGACAGCTGACGACTAAACGCTACTGGAACTTCACAATTCTCGCAAAATCCGCCGCCTTGAGCGAGGCGCCGCCGACGAGTGCGCCGTCGATGTCGGGCTGGGCCATCAGCTCATCGACATTGTCGGCCTTGACCGAGCCGCCGTACTGGATGCGGATCGCGTCGGCGGTGGTCTGGTCGCTCAGCTCGGCCAGCGTGCGGCGGATCGTCGCGTGCATGGCCTGGGCGTCAGCGGGGGTGGCCGTGTCGCCGGTGCCGATCGCCCAGACCGGCTCGTAGGCGATCACCACGCCGAGCAGCTGCTCGGGCTTGAGATTGAGCAGGCTGCCGCGCAGCTGCTGGACCACCACCTCCTCGGCCTTGCCCTGGTCGCGCTCCTGCTTGGTCTCGCCGACGCAGACAATCGGCGTCAGCTGGTGGGCGAGGGCGGCGTGGGCCTTGCGGTTGACCAGCTCGTCGGTCTCGCCGAAGAACTGGCGGCGCTCGCTGTGGCCAAGGATCACGAAATCGCAGCCCAGCTCGCGGAGCATAGCGGGGGCGATCTCGCCGGTGAACGCGCCTTTGTCGGCGTAGTGCATATTTTGGGCGCCCAGCCGCAGCGCCGAGCCCTCCAGCAGCGGCGCCAGCGCGCCCAGCGCCGTGAACGGCGGGCAGATCAGCGCCTCGCGGCCCTCAACGCCGGCCAGCTCGGCCAGCAGCGTCTCGACCAGCTCGACGCCCTCGGCGAGAGTCGTGTTCATTTTCCAGTTTCCGGCCAGCAACGGTCGGCGCATGGACGAATCCTCCTGCAATCAAAAGCCAAACGCGAACAACCCGGGGAAGATGTAGCGCAACGCGAAAATCAGCCCGCCGACAGCGGCCATGGCAGTGAAAATCTTGGGGTCCCAATCGAGGATCTTGGCGCCGTCGATCGGGCCGAGCGGGAGCATATTGAACAGGCCGAGGAGCGCGTTGATCAGGTAGCTGTAGGCGGCGATGTTGAAGGGCAACCGCCACTGCGCGGTCCGGAAAACCAGCATCAGGAGCAGGGAAAGCACCGCCAGCGCCATGTTGGTGGCCGGCCCGGCGGCGGCGATCAGGCCGACCTGGCGCTTGGTGACATAGCCGCTGTGCCAGACGGCGCCGGGCGCCGCGAACAGCATCCCGGTGAACGCCATGAGAATCGAAACGATGAGCATGAGATCGTTGGCCATAAAATGCGCCTGGGCGCCGAAGCGACGGGCGACCGCGCGGTGGGCCAGCTCGTGCAGCACGATCCCCAGGCCGGCGGCGATCGCCATGATAAGCAGCGCTTGAGCGATGCCCAGCAACTTCCAATGCACAATCGCAAAGGCCAGCGTGGTGCCGCCCCAGGCCTTGAGCAGCTCCACCAGTTCGTTCTGGCGCTGATACGCCCGCGGCGATGAGGGAAATCCGCCGTTATCAAACATAGCCACCTCCTGGCCAGCGCGAAGTCTTCGCGGAGAGTATAGCGCAATGCGCCCGCCGCGTCATGGCGCCCAGCCCTGGGCGCCGATCAGCGGCACGAAGCGCACCGGCTCCAGCCATTCGCGCTCGAAGCGCTCGCCGGCCCGCCGCACCCGCAGCAGGCGCTGGTCCTGCGCCGAACCGACTGGAATGATCAGACGCCCGCCCTCGGCGAGCTGTTGCAACAGGGCCGGCGGGACCTCAGGCGCGCCGGCCGGCACGCTGATCGCGTCGTAGGGCGCGGCGGAGGGCCAGCCCAGCGTACCGTCGCCGGCCACCACCGCGACAGACTCGTAGCCCAGCCCCGCCAGGCGCTCGCGGGCGGCCTCCGCCAGCTCGGCGTGGCGTTCGACGGTCACGACCGAGCCGGCCAGCTCGGCCAGCACGGCGGCGGCGTAGCCCGAGCCGGTGCCGATCTCCAGCACCCGCTCGCCGCCGGTTAACGCCAGGGCCTCGGCCATCCGCGCCACAATAAACGGCTGCGAGATGGTCTGGTCGGCGTCGATCGGCAGCGCGCAGTCGGCGTAGGCCTGGTGGCGCTGCTGCTCGGGGACGAACAGATGGCGGGGCACCTGGCCCAGCGCCGCCAGCACGCGCGGGTCGCTGACGCCGCGTTTCGCCAGCTGGTCCCGCACCATCCGCTGCCTGGCCTGCTGTAGCCAATCCATCCGCCGCTCCTTTCCGCCCGGCGGGCGCGCGCCGGCCAGGCGTGTTGTCAGCGATCAGCCTCCAGCAGGCGCTCAATCGTCCCAGCCAGATCGATCGCTGCCGTCGAATCAGGCACCAGGTGTGCCAGGAACTCCAGATTGCCCTCCGCGCCGCGAATCGGCGAGCGGGTGAGGCCGGCGGCGGACAGCCCGCCGGCCTGCGCGGCGCCCAGCACCTGCTCCAGCACCTGCCGGTGGACCGCCGGATCGCGGACAATCCCGCCCTTGCCGACCTGTTCCGGGCCGGCCTCGAACTGCGGCTTGATCAGGGCGACGATCCACGCCGACGGCAGCAGCAGGCGCCGCATCGCAGGCAGCACCAGGCGCAGCGAGATAAACGACACATCGACCACGCCGCAGTCGGCCAGCGGCGCGGCGCCTTCGCCAGGGCCTTCGTCGCCTTCAGTCGGCGGCAAGGACTCAAGGTAGCGGATATTGGTGCGCTCCAGCACCGTGACCTGCGGATGCTGGCGCAGGCGCCAGTCGAGCTGGCCGTAGCCGACATCGATCGCGTAGACCCTGGCGGCGCCGCGCTGAAGCAGCACATCAGTGAACCCGCCCGTGCAGGCTCCGACATCGAGCGCCACGCAGCCGGCGGGATCGATCGCGAACGCCTCCAGCGCATGGGCCAGCTTGAGCCCGCCCCGCCCCACGTACGGCGGCGCCGAGCGCACGGTGAGCGCCGCCTGGGGATTGACCAGCGCGCCAGCTTTGGTCTGGGGCGCGCCATCGACCAGCACATCGCCGGCCATAATCAAAGCCTGGGCTTTGGAGCGGGTTTCAACCAATTGTCGTTCAACCAGCAACAGATCAAGGCGTTGTTTTTTTGCAGGTGCCATGCGCTCCATCGGATCCTATCACACCGGACTCATTGACAGATCATTGAAGCATGATACCATTGCCTTGACCATCGTCAAAACAACCTCAAATACCCTGGAGAGAATAGGAACAAGGCCCTATGTTGCGCGCGGCGCGGCTGGCGTATCCTTATACACCACCGCCGTTTTCCGGTTAAATCCGTGTCCAACACCCACCCAGCAAGAGGAGTAACCATGCACGCCCTTATTCGTCCACTTCAGCGTCTCCTGGCACTGATGCTCCTGGTTGCGTTGCTCGGCGGCCTGCCGCTGGCGCCGCGCAGCTACGCCCAGCAGCCCCAGCCCGCCACGGAGACAGCGCCGGCGGCCGAGCCCACCGCCGAGCAGGATAGCCCGACGGAGCCACTGGTCACCTCGGACCAGTCGCCAACAGCGGACGAAGAGCAGTCGGTGCTCAGCCCGAAGGTGGTCGAACGCGACTCCGCCAACCTCGACGAGGCCTTGGCCGAAGCGTTCCCCGAGTTCGCCCCCAAGCCCGAGCCCAAGCCCGAGCAGCCCGCTGCAACGACCCAAGTCCTCGCTCCCGGCACTCAGGGCATCGTCACCATGGATATGTCGGTCGTGGACCAAGTCCGCCCCGGCGGATTGATCACCTATTCCTTTGCCTATCGTAACTCCGGCGCCACCCCCCTCTCCAATGTCAAGATCGAAGTTAAGTTCACTGGTTTCGCCTATTTCGAGACCTTTGGCATCCTCCAGTGGTGCTCGACCAATCCGGATTCCACCTGTGGCTTGACCAATGTCGTAGGCCCGGCGCTGTCTAATCCGATACACACGACGACCAACGACGGCATCATCTTCACGGTGGCAACGATCAGCGCGGGCCAGAGCGGCTCGTTCAATATGATCATGCGCCATAACCGCGCCTTTTATCCTAAGGCTGGCGAAGCGCTGATCCGCCCCGCCGGCTCGGCGCTGACCAAGATCAACGATGCACCAGACAGCGATGACAGCGCCTCCTCGCTGGTCATCGGCCCGGTCTTCTATCTGCGCAAGACCGCCCAGGCCAACGCTGTCTATCCGCTCCAAACCGGTATGTTCACGATTACGCTTGGCAACTCGACCGGCCCCGGCGACACCTCGCGCCCGGATGCCATCCGCGCCACCAATGTCGTGCTCAAGGAGACGATTCCGCCGAACGTCCAGTTCGTCAGCGCCGATGGCAACCCCCAGGTCCAGGGCAACGTCCTGACCTGGACCTTCGCCAGCCTCAACGTCAACGCCACCACCGGGCCGCTGAAGATCACCTACCGCGTGCTGGACGTCGATGTGGATTGCGGAACGGTCGCCAACACCCAGTACACGGTCACCAGCAACGAGATGCCGATCCTCAACAATGGTGTCCGGGCGTTCGTCAGTGGCGACCGCGTCGACTTCCCGGTTCGCATCCCGCTTGAGGTGTCGTTCACCGCAATCCCGAACAACATCTTCTTCGAACACACCAGCACCTTGTCGTTCACGGTGCGCAACTACTACAACCAGGCAATCACCGGCGTGAAGCTCCAGTACGATCTCCAGACGAACTTGTTCTATGTGGCTGGATCGGCCTCGCCGAACCCCACCAGCACCCCAACCGACCCAAATCTGCCAGGCGGCTCCGTCGTCTGGACCTTTGACATCCCCGCCGGCAGGATAACCAGCCCCACCAGCCGCGGCTTCTCGCTGTCGGTCAGGGCCAATCTGAAGAAAGAATCGGTCTCCGGCGTCCGGCGCCTGATCCTGCCAGCCAGCGTCCCCTCGGCTTGCGTCAAGGCCGCCGAGACGCGCATCGAGGTCACGCCGCGCGTCCGGCTGACCGGCGGCACGACGGCTCCAGAGTCAACCCGCGTTGACTTCGCCTATATTGTGCGCCGCGACCAGCAGTTCGAGTACACCGTCGATATCCAGAACTTCGGCCTCACCACCGTCAACACCCTGGTGGTGACCGATACGCTGCCGTCGGGGCCGGGCGTCAGGTTCAGGTATGTGCCAGGCAGCGCCTTCTACGGCACCGCGCTGCGCGAGCCGCAGGTGATCTCCAACACCGTCTACCAGCTCCAGTGGAACAATCTTTCCATCGCGCCAAACACGCTTGTCCGCCTCAAGTACAAGGTAACCGTCAGCGGCTTGGATTACCAAACCTACTGCAACAACATCAACGGACGGGTGCTGGCGAACAACGAGGAGGTCGATATCCGCTTCGGAGCGGTGTGCGTGAGAATGATCCCAGACATCCGGATCACCAAGACGGCGAACAAAACCCAGGCCGCCGGCGGCGAGAAGGTTGAGTTCACCATCAGGCTCCAGAACAACGAGGACATCCCATACCGCTTCGGCATCGTCGACGACTTCCAAAACTTCACCTATATCCAAACGCTGCGCTCCTACGGCAACTTCCGGCCAGTGTCCGGCCAAGGCCGAAATGTCTTGGAATGGCCGGTCGTCTCGGTCCCGCCTGGCGGCATCATCGAGGTTGTTGCCGAAGCGAGCATGCCCACCTACGATCCCTGCTCGCCCGACGAGCAGGCCAACGTAGCCTTTTTCCACAACGACAACTTCTATATCTTCTCGATCGACGTAGCCCGCGTCCAGGCCGTCTGCAACCGGCTGGATTTCGGCACCAACGTCGACCGCTTCGCGCTCAGCCTGTACGACCGCTTCACGCTGTCGATCAACTTCACCAATATCTCGCAGGAGGTCGCCACCAACCTGGTGATCACCGACGTGCTGCCGCTGGGCTTCTCCTTCGACGGCATGAGCCTCGAAAGCCCGTTCGTCAACCCGCCGACCCAGAGCACCAGGCCGGACGGGCGAAAGGTCCTCAAGTGGACCGTCAGCTCACTCGCGCCGGGACAAGGCAGTTTCCTGCGCTTCTACGCCCGCTCCAGCGCCACGGTCGGTACCTATGAGAACTGGGCCGAGGTCACAGCCGCCAACCGGCCAGCCGTGGTCTGCCTCGGCACCTGTCGGCTGAACGAGGGCCGGACCTACGCGCTGCTCAGCCTGACTGTCAGCCCTATGATCACGATGGAGCCGACAATCACGCCGACAACCTGCGCCGCCCAGGGCTCGACCCGCAACTACCGGCTGGTGATCGCCAACACCAACAGCCACGAATACCAGGGCGTGGTGATCCAGCTCCAGCTGCCAGTCGGCCTGGAGTACGTCAGCACAGTCGGCGCCGGCCAGGCGCAACCCGCCGTCACGATCGGCGCCAACGGCGATTCGACGGTCAAGTGGACCGGCCGCCGCGTGCCAGCCAAGCCCGGCAATCAAACCGCCGGCTTCCTGATCATCGAGGTCGTGCTGAAGGTCGGCGAGATCTGGGGCGCCCTTGACACCATCGTGTCGACAACCAGCCCCGACGGCCTGATCCCGCGCAAGGACGGCGCCCTCGACCCGACGATCTATGTCTGCCCGACCGCCCCGTCCTACAGCAAAGTGACCGGCCGCAAGCTGGCCCGGATCGGCGACCAAATCGTCTACGTGATCTCGGTGGCCAATCCGAACGCCTCGCCCTTCACTATCTCGCTGCGGGACGAGCTGCCGTCCGGCACCAGCTTCGTGCGGATGGACAGCGGCCCGGCGCCGACGAGAAGCGGCAACATCCTGACCTGGACGAACCTGACCATCCCGGCCAAGGTCGGCGAGGTCCCGGGCTCGGTGCAGCTGCGCGTGGTGGCGCGCCTCGACGCGGGCTCCAACGGCGCCACGGTGACCAACACCGCCACGGTAACCGCCAGCTCGGTCTCGGTCATCGCCTCGCCGCGCAACACCGCCGTCTTCCGCATCGCCGGCCGCTCGCTCTACCTGCCGCGGCTGCTGATGCCCTAATCGCCCGGACAACGGAATCAGGCGGGGCCGGCGCAATTGTGCGCCGGCCCCGCCTGATTTTAGCCCTGCGGCGCCCGGTTGCTAGCGGATGACCCGGCTGGCCTGGGCCATCGCCCAGCCCATCAGCCCTGGCGCCAGCCGGCCGATCCCGGTCAGCAGGCGGTAGGGCCAGGTCATCACCACCTGGCGGCGCGGGCGGCGGATCAGCGCCATGATCGCCAGCGCCACCTCGTCCGCCGACATCTCGGGGCCGGGGCGCTGGCGGGTGTCGGCGGCGCCCCGGCTGGCCCGGCGGCTGAAATCGGTGGCGACGAATCCCGGGTTCAACAGCGAGACCGCGACGCCCTGGCGGCTCACCTCGCTGCGCAGGCTCTGGGTGAATCCATCCAAGCCGAACTTGGTCGCGCAATAGACGCTGGCCAGCGGCACGCCGACCCTGCCCGCCACCGAGCCAATATTGATGATCGCGCCGCCGCCCTGGGCCAGCATGAGCGGCACCGCGGCGTTGCAGCACCAAATCACGCCGAGCAGGTTGGTGGCGAGCTGGGCCTCGACCTCGGCGGCAATCAGTTGGCCGACCGGCAGGCTGTAGCCCAAGCCGGCGTTGTTGATCAGGATATCGATCCGGCCCCAGCGCTCCAGGCAGGCGGCGACCAGCGCCTCGCAATCGGCCTGGAGCCGGACATCAGTGGGCGCCACCAGGGCCTCGCCGCCCAGCGCCTCCACCTCGCGGGCGACCCGCTCCAGCGCCGCGCGATCCCGGGCGGCCAGGACGATCCGCGCCCCGGCCCGGGCCAGGTGGCGGGCGGTCGCCGCGCCGATTCCGCTCGAAGCGCCGGTCAGCACCACGGTTTTCCCGTCAAGCCGGCCGCTCATGCCGCGCCCTCCTCGGCGGCCCGGCGGGCGCGCAGATGGACGATCTCTTGCTCGACATCCGCGATGTAGCCGTCCATCCAGGGCGGCGCCGCCGACCCCAGCTGCTGGCGGCGCATCCGCAGCCGGCGCAGATCGCGCTCGTACTGGCGCAGCTGCTCGGCGAGCGAGGGGCCCGGGGCCGGGGGCAGCGGCGCGGCCAGCTCATGGTCCGGCAGCTCGTCGAGATAGGCCAGGACAATCTCGCTCACGACATCGCTCAGCTCCTGGTCGCGCCGGCGGCAATAGCGTTCCAGCCGGTCGCGCTGCTCCAGCGGCAGCAGCAGCCGGCAGGGCAGGACAAAAACACCGTCACTCATACACTACCTCCTTCACCGGGCCGCAGCGAGCCCGCGAGCATCCAAAGAAGCCACCAGCAATAGATCAGATCGCCGCCGAGCATGGTTTGATCGAGCATGCCGTGGACGGACAGGGCGACCAGCGCGGCCAGCGCCGCCAGCGCCAGCGGATTGGCCCGCGCCCGCCAGAGCCGCCAGGCCGCCCACAGCGTCCAGCCCGCCAGGGCCAGCAGGCCGGCCAGGCCAAGCTGGGTCCAGGCGTCCAACACGAGATTGTGGGGATGGGAGATGGTCAGGAAGCGCAGCTGGGGGGCGGCGTGGGCGAACTGATCCAGGCCCAGGCCGAGCAGCGGCGATCCGCGCAGCGCCCTGGCGGCGGCCGCCCAGATTTCCAGGCGGGCGGCGCCGGTGCCTTCGTCCAGCCGCAGCAACCGCTCCACGCGCT
>DASWWB010000697.1:0-9555 GCA_036406115.1 Herpetosiphonaceae bacterium | reverse complement strand
CGCTAGCGGCCGCCGATAAATGCGAGGGCTCGGCGCAGATACGGCCCGGCGTCGGCAGGATAATCATGGCGCAGGCCCGGAATCTCCTCCAGCTCGCAGGGGATGCCCTCGCGGTTGAGCAGCGCCGCGAGCTCGCGGATCGCATCGTGGGGGATCGTCGCGTCGGTCTCGCCCATTAGGATATAGCCGCGCAGCCCGCGGCCCCGCGCCGCCTCGATCAGAGGCAGCCAGTCCTGGGGCTCGTCGATCGTCGGGCCGCCGGGGCCGAGCAGCAGGAAGCCGCGGGCCGGGATCGTGCCCGCCAGGCAGGCCCGCAGCGCGGTCTCGCCGCCCATCGAAAAGCCGGCCAGGATTACCCGGCTTTGGTCGACGGGGAACTCGGCGGCGAAGCGCTCGTAGCGGCTGGCGATGTCGGCCAGCGCCCGCTCCTGGTCGTCCCAGACAAACTGGGAGCTGCTGACCGGCTGCGAGGACTGGAGCGCGGCGAGCAGCCAGCCCTGCTGGGCCAGCGCGCCCCAGCCGCGCAGGGTGTGGGCGGCGTTGTCGCCGTTGCCGTGGAGCGCGAAGACCAGCGGGTAGCGCTGGCCGGGGAGCAGCCCGGGCAGCGGCACCAGCGGCAGCACGAGCGGATCGGCGCGCGCCGCCTCCGCCCGGGTGATGGCGACCGCCGCCAGCTCCTCGAAGGCGGGCTCGCCCTGGAGCGGCTGCCAGGACGGGCTTTGGCGCATCACCGCCTCGCTGAACCAGAAGCCGCGATCCAGCGCCTCGCGCAGGATGGCGATGGCCTGGCCGCGCTCGCCTAGGCGCGCCGCCAGGCACGAGCGCAGGTACAGCGCCATCGTGGCGTCCTCGGGGAAGCGCGGCCCCTCGGCGGTGAGCAGCTCGTAGGCGCTGGCGAACTCTTGGCGCCCGTAGTGTTCCATCACGGCGTCGTACAGATCCTCGAAGGCCTCGAAAGCCATGGGTGTCTCCTTCGCTGGCGGCGACAGCGCGTCGCCGGCCCATTATCGCGCATCCGCGCAAGCGCTGGCAGTATTGTTGCTAGTAGGCTGGATCGGTCAGATTGACAATCGGATTGAAGCTATAGTATGATCCGCCCAACTTCCAGAACGCACAACCTTGCTGCGAATCGCGCGTGGTGATGCGCAATAGCGCGCTCGCAGGATCATAGAAGCGCTTGCTCGCAGGCGCTGCGGCTTCCCTCGCTGCCGGTCCAAAAACGAGGTGCTGTGTCGAGGCGGCCGTCCGCTTCGAGAGCCAGTTAAGTACAAGGAGTTCAGTGATGGATGTGACGTTGTATGCGATCATAGCGGGCGGAGTGCTGGGGGCCGCGGGCCTGTGGTACAGCTGGAAGCGCCGCAAGTCGCGCTAGGGGACGGGTCCGCCCGCAGCTCCTCATCCATCGATGGAGCAGCTCCCGCTCTTGTTTGACGTTGCGGCCATGCGGCACTGCTGCATGGCCGCAGCGTCTCCTGTTTTAAGGAGCCCGCCATGCGCCGCTTTGTCCTGCTGGCCCTGATCTGCCTCGCATGCTCGGCCGCCGCCGCTCCGGCCGCCGCCCAGCAACGCTCAACTGTGACCCTGCTCCATTTCTCCGACTATCACTCGCACGCCGTCCCGTTCTACGCCGAGGGCCAGACCGGCGGCGGGATCGCGCGGGCGCTGCGCTACTTGCGCGAGGCCGGCGCTGATCCGTCGACCCTGGTGCTGGGCGGCGGCGACACGATGAACCTCGGCGCGCCGGCCTGGTCCGATAAGTACCGCTGCCTGGAGTGGCCCTGGTTCAACGGCATTCTCGACGCGATGGCCTACGGCAACCACGATTCCGACTACGGCCCCGAGGTCTTCGCCCAGTGCCGCGCCCAGATCAGCTATCCCATCCTGGGCGCGAACGTGGTCGACGCCGCCGGCCAGCCGCTGTTCCTGCACGACGGCCGGAACTACGCGGTGCTGGAGGCCGGCGGGGTCAAGATCGGCGTTTTCGCGCTGGCGGGGGCCGATTTCGAGCGCCTGATCCGGCCCGAGCTGCGGCCGGCCGCCGGCGCCGCGTTCTCCGACCGGGTCGCTGCCGCCCGCGCGGTGGTCGCGGAGCTGCGCGAGCGCGAGGGCGTCGGCGCGGTGGCGCTGATCGGCCACGCGCTGCGCGAGGATGATATCGCGCTGGCCCAGGCCGTGCCCGGCATCGATATTATTTTCGGCTCCCACAGCCACCGCAAGGAATCATTGTTCAAAATCGCCGGCACCGAGACCTGGATGATCTCATCCTTCCAGTACCTGAGCTATGTGAGCAGGTTGGAATTGTCGTTCGCCGACGGGGCGCTGACCGGCGTCAGCGGCGGGCTGGTGCGGATGGGCCCCGAGCTGCCCGAGGATCCGGCGATCGCCGCCGAGGTGGCGCGGCTCCAGGCCGAGCTGGCGGCCGATCCGACTTACGCCCCGCTGTTCCAGCGGATCGGGACCGCCCGCGCCGAGCTGTCGACCGAGGGCCAGTTCAGCGGCGAGGCGGGGCTTGGCAATTTCGTCATGGATATCGTCCGCGCCGACGCCAAAGCCCATTTCGCGCTTTCGACCGCCAGCAGCTTCCGCGAGCCGATCCCGCCCGGCGAGATCCTGGAGGAGACGCTGCGCGCCGCGATGCCCTATCCCAATGCGATCCTGGTCTATCAGCTGAGCGGCGCGCAGATCGCGGGGCTGCTCGATTGGAGCGTCTCGCGCAGCGGCTCTGATTTCTTCGCCCAAGTGGCGGGCGTGCGCTTCAATATCGTCGATGGCAAAGCCGCCAACATGATGATCTTGCGCGATCCCGCCGATCCTGGCGCCGGCTTTGCGCCCCTGGATCCGGCGCGGACCTACGAGGTGGCGACCACTAATTTCCTGGCCCAGGTCGCCGCCGGCTACAAGGAGCGGTTCGCCGGGGCCAGCTTCCGCGAGACGGGCCTGGAGGTCCGCGCCCAGACCCGGGCCTTCATCCAGGCCAACAGCCCGGTCGGCGGCGGGCTGGATGGGCGGATCACGCTGGGTGCGCCGGCGCCCGTGCCGACGGCGCTGCCGAGCACCGGCATTCCCGCCCGGCTGCCGAACACCGGCGCGGCGCCGGCGGGCTTCCCGCAGCCGATCGCCTGGCTGCTGGGGCTGCTGCTGCTGGCGGCTGGCGGCCTGGCCCGGCGGGCGGCCCGCCGCTAGAGATCGAACATGCTGGCTTGGCGGAGCGGCGCGGGCGGATCGGGGATCGGCGCCGGCGCCCCCGCCTCGATCAGCCGGTCCGCCAGCATGCGGCACCACTCCGGGCTGAGATCCTCGACCGGGCAGTGCATGAACACATAGCTTTCCACGCTCAGCTCGGACCAGGTTTTGAGCCGCCCGGCCCACTCCTCAATCAGCGGCGCGTTGATCGCGGCCTCGGGATGGCCCATGAAACGGACCAGCGACCAGGGCGCGGTGACCGCCGTGTGGAGCGGCACGTTTGGCTTCTTGACTCGCGCCGCCACGATGATCGGATCGCTGGTGGCGCCGGTGTTGATCGGCCGGACATCGACCACCACCCGGCCGTGGCGGCGCTCGTTGAGCAGCGTGTCAAGCGCGGCGGCGCCGGCGGCGGTGAACCACTCCCGGTGGCGGACCTCGACCGCCAGCCGCAGGTCGGCGGGCCAGCGCTCCAGCCAGCCCGCCAGATCATCGAGCATGTCGGGGCCGTAGGTCGGCGGCATCTGGATGAAGGCCGGGCCGAGCCGATCGCCGAAGGAGCGGATGCGCCCGGCGAACAGCTCGGTGGCGGCCTCGGTGCCGGCCAGCTTGCCGCCGTGGCTCACATCGCGCGAGACCTTGGGGCAGAAGCGGAAGCCGGGCGGCGTGTCCTCTGCCCAGCGCTCGACCGTGGCCTGGTCCGGCAGGGCGTAGAACGTCGAGTTGACCTCGACCGTCGTCAGGCGCTGGCCGTAGGCGCGCAGCATCTCCGCCGGCCTGATGCCGGTCGGCAGGAATCCGCCGACCCAGGGCCGGTGCCCCCAAACGGCACATCCCAGGTAGATATTCGACATAGGGTCGTAACCTCGCTACAATACGCGCAACCACCTGCGCCCGGATTGCTCACGTTCCATCGCTCGTGTCGTTGAACGCACAGGATGAGGCGTCGTTTCTCATCCCTCGCATTGGCCTAGCACTGGAGGTTGGCATGGAACACCGCGTCGTCATCACCGGAGTCGGGGTTTGCAGCGCCCTTGGCAATGATAGCGCAACATTCTGGGAGGCGCTATGCGCCGGCCGCAGCGGGGTGCGCGCCCTGCCGTCGCCGGCGCCCGACGTGCCGCAGCCGATCGGCGGCGCCGCGCCCGAGCTTCCGCCCTGGGAGGGCGACAAGGGCAACCGGCGTGCCCCCGATCGCATGATCCAGCTCTCCTATCACGCGGTGGCCGAGGCGCTGGGCGGCACGCTGCCGCCGCTGCCGCCCGCCACCCAGCTGATCTGGGGCACCGGCTACACCTCCATGGCGACGATCGAGGCCTGTTACGAGGCCTGGTACCTGCAAGGGCGGGTGCGGGCCGACACGGTGCCCGCCTGCATGCCGGCGGCGGTGCTGGCCCATCTGACCGCCGCCTTCGGCATCCGCGGCATGGGCACGATGGTCTCGGCCTCCTGCGCCTCGGGGCTGAACGCGGTCGGGCTGGGCTACCACCTGGTGCGGGCCGGCATCGCGCCCTCGGTGGTGGCCGGCAGCGCCGACGCGCCCCTGACGGCCGGTATGTTCCGGGCCTGGAAGCCGCTGCGGGTGATGTCCGGCGACCACGCCGACGCGCCGCGCGCCTGCCGCCCGTTCAGCGCCGACCGCTCGGGGCTGGTGCTGGCCGAGGGCGCCGGCGCGCTGGTGCTGGAGTCGCTGGAGCAGGCCCGGCGGCGCGGCGCGCCCATCCTGGCCGAGATCATCGGCTTCAGCGGCTCCTCGACCGGCGGCAGCATCGTGGCCCCCGATGTCGAGAGCCAGTCCGCCACGCTGCGCGACGCCCTGGAGCAGGCGCGGGTCGCCCCAGGCGACGTGGACTACATCAACGCCCACGCCACCGCCACTAAAGTTGGCGACGCCGCCGAGGTCCGCACGATCAAGCAGGTGCTGGGCCGCCGCGCCGCCAGCCTGCCGGTCAGCTCGATCAAGGGCGCGACCGGCCACGCGATGGGCGCCAGCTCCGCGCTGGAGACGATCGCGACGGTGCTGGCGCTGCGCCACCAGGCGCTGCCGCCGACCATCAACTGGCAGCCCGGCGACGCCGAGTGCGACCTGGACTGCGTGCCCCACCGGGCCCGGCCCCAGGCCTTGAACATCGCGGTCAAGGAGTCGTTCGGCTTCGGCGGCGCCAACGCCGCCATGGTCCTGCGCGCCGCCTAGCTTCCGCCAATCGATGCCGAGCGGCCCGCCCTCCCGTCTTCCCGCGCCGCCGCTCGGATCCCCTTCGCCGCATCCCTGCCTTCGCCGCCGCCCCCGGCCCGTCCGCCACACTCCGGCGCCCCGCAAGCCTGCGCGGCCTGCTTGCGGCACTTCCGGCGCGGCCGCAGTTCCTCCGCGCCTCCAACGGCGCGGGTTTTCGCGGAGGATGGTTCATGCGTTTGCAATGGCTCCCACGGCTCGTCCGCCTGCTGCTCGTCCCGCTGCTGCTTGTTCCGCTGGCCTTCGCCGGCCAGACCCGAGCGGCGCCGGACGAGTCAACCTACCTGATCGGCGCCGGGGTCTACGACATCACCGGGCCGGCGGCCGAGCAGGGGATGATGGGCTACGCGATGGTCGGGCAGAAAACCGCCGGCATTCACATCCGGCTGCGCTCGCGGGCCTTCGCCATCGCCGAGCCCCAGGCCGGCGGCCGGCGGGTCGTGTTCGCCAGCGTCGACATGGGGCTGATGCCCCAGGCGGTCAAGCAGAACGTGGTGGCCCGGCTGCGGGCGCGCTACGGCGCTCTCTACGGCGACGACAATGTCGTGCTCAGCGCCACCCACACCCACGGCGGCCCCGGCGGCTACTCGCACTACGCGCTCTACAACATCACCACCCTCGGCTACTCGCCCCAGACCTTCGAGATTGTCACCAGCGGGATTTTCCAGTCGATCGTGCGCGCCCACGACAATCTCGCGCCGGGGACGATCAGCCTGGCCGCCGGCGACCTGCTCAACGCCAACGCCAACCGCTCGCCCGAAGCCTACGCCATGAATCCCGCCGCCGAGCGCGCCGCCTATCAATCCGACACCGACAAGCAAATGACGGTGCTGCGCTTTCAGGAGCAGGGCGGGCGCGAGGCCGGCGTCGTCAGCTGGTTCCCGGTCCACGCCACCTCGATGACCAATCAGAACCTGCTGATCACCGGCGACAACAAGGGCTTCGCCTCGCAGCTGTTCGAGCGGCTCAAAGGGACAGACTACGCGGCGCCCAAAACCTTCGTCGCCGCCTTCGCCCAATCCAACGAGGGCGATGTCTCGCCTTGCCCGAACAGCTACGGCGGCGCCGGCTGCGGCTCGTACGATGAGTTCGTCAGCACGGCGCTGAACGGCCAGCGCCAGCACGACAAGGCCCTCGCGCTCTACAATCAGGCGGCGGCGCCGCTGGCGGGGCGGATCGACTATCGCCACGCCTACGTCAATCTAGCCGGCCTCAGCGTCGAGCCGCGCTTCGCCGACGGGACCGCCCGCCGCACCTGCGTGGCCGCGATCGGCGCCTCGTTCGCGGCCGGCGCCGAGGACGGCCCGAGCAACTTTCCCTGGATCACCGAGGGCATGAAATACCAGGGCCTGATCGTGGCCGAAGACCAGGCCTGCCACCAGCCCAAGCCGATCCTGCTGCCGACCGGCCGCATGCAGCCCTATCCCTGGACGCCCGAGGTGCTGCCGGTCCAGATTGTCACGATCGGCCGCCTGGCGCTCGTGGCGGTGCCCGGCGAGTGGACGACCATGGCCGGCCGCCGGCTGCGCGCCGCCGTCGCCGCCGAGCTGGCGCCGGTCGGGATCGATCACGTCGTGATCGCCGGGCTCGCCAACGCCTACGCCGGCTATGTCACCACCCGCGAGGAGTACCAGGCCCAGCACTACGAGGGCGCCTCGACCCACTTCGGCCCCTGGACCGCCGCCGCGTTCCAGCAGGAGTTCTCCAAGCTGGCCGCCGCCCTGCGCGCCGGCACGCCGGTCGCCGCCGGCCCGGCGCCCCGCGACCTGAGTTGCTGCCAGACCTCGCTCCAGACTGGCGTGGTCTTCGACGATGTGCCGCTGTTCAAGCAGTTCGGCGCGGTCGAGACCGACGCCGCCGCCGCCTATCAGCGCGGCCAGACCGCCAGGGTCGTCTTCTGGGGCGGCCATCCCAAAAACAATCCGCAGATCCAATCGACCTATCTCAAGGTCCAGCGCAATGTCCAGGGCGCCTGGGTGACGGTCGCCAGCGACTGGGACAGCTCGACCCGCTACCGTTGGGAGCGCAACGGCGTCGCCTACTCAAAGGTGACCGTCGAGTGGGCGATTCCCGCCGACGCGCCGGCCGGCTCGTACCGGATCGTCCACGACGGCCACTGGAAATCCGGCTGGACGGGCGCGATCAAGCCCTACGCGGGCGTTTCGCGGGTCTTCGCGGTCCAGCCGTAGCGCGGCGGCGGGCGAGGCGGATGGCGAACCCATCCGCCCCGCCCGCCTTTAAGTCTGACGGGATCGAGCGGCGCCGGGGCGCGCTGGCGGCTCGGTTGACGGTCTTCCCCGAGCGGGTCTATAATTCGGGGGCCTCACCGAATCAATCCTGGCTTTGGAGGACGATATGGCCGACGGTACGCCCAACGACAAAGACGCCCTGGTCAAGGAGCTGCGCGAAAAACAGGATCGCGCGCGGCGTGAGCTGAGCGAGATTGAAGTGCTGATCCGCCAGAACCAGGCTGAGGTCGATAAGCTCGCCCAGAAGGAGATGCAGCTCAAGGGGCGCATGCGCGAGCTTGATGTGAATCTCGACCGCTACGACAAGCCGACGATCAAGAATTTCTATGTCTCGGCCCAGGAGCAGATGATGCGGGCCCAGATGATGCGCGCCCAGGTCGAGCAGCTCCAGACCAAGCAGCAGATCATGCGCACCCGCTACGACGAGCTTTCGGCGCTGATCGATACTGTCGAGGGCACTCAGCTGGCAGCGCCGGTCGCCGCCAACGCCGTGCCGACCGTTGATCCCCAGGAGCAGGTCGCCGAGATCATCAAAACCCAGGAGAAGGAGCGCTTGCGGCTGTCGCTCCAGCTCCACGACGGCCCGGCCCAGTCCATGAGCAACTTGGTGCTGCGCGCCGAGATCTGCGAGCGCTTCCTCGACCACGATCCCAACGCCGCCCGCGCCGAGATGGCCAGCCTCAAGACGGCGATCAACACGGTGCTCCAGGACACCCGGCGCTTTATCTTCGATCTGCGCCCCATGACGCTTGACGATCTGGGCCTGGTGCCGACGCTCCGCCGCTACACCCAGGAGTTCGGCCAGAAGCATGGCCTGGAGGTCAATCTGATGCTCCAGGGGCTGGAGATGCGCCTGCCCAGCCACTACGAGGTGACGATCTTCCGCTTCATCCAGGAGGCGCTGAGCAATGTCCAGCGCCACGCCAACGCCAGCCAGGTCCGGGTGATCATCGACGCCGACGAGGGCCGCATCCAGATCGCGGTCGAGGACGACGGCGCCGGCTTCGCGGTGGCGGAGACGCTGAGCGACAAAACCGGCAAGCGCAACATGGGCATCGCCAGCCTCAAGCAGCAGGCCGAGGTGCTGCTGCGCGGCCAGATGGGCATCGAGAGCACGGTCGGCCGCGGCACCCGGGTCGTGGCGGTCGTGCCCGCCCCCGCCCCCAGTTTCTAGTCCGCCGCCGCTCGACATAAGGCGCCCGCCGCTGGCGGGCGCTCGTTGTTTTCAGGTACAATAGCGCCATGAAAGCAAAAACCCACTACGATTATCTGCAAGAGTTCCAGTCGATGCGCCTGCGCCGCGACTACCAGGATCTCGCGGTCCAGCAGCAGTACACGTTGCTGGCGAATTTTTTCTTCAATGATCTTTACGGCCCCCACGATTTCCATGCCCGCGACAGCCAGGCCCGCCGCCTGCACCAGTTCATCCACATGGCCCCCGGCCTGACGATGCGCGATATCGAGGTCTCGCTGGAGCTGCTCGATATGACAACCAAGCTCGACCACCAGCTGGCCGAGGTGCTGGAGCGGATGAAGACGCCGCTGCCCTTCGACGAGGCGACCTACGAGGAGGCCTATCTGCGCGCCGACGCCTATGAGCCGCGCGTCCGCCAGATCAAGCTGATCCGCGAGGCGCTGACCAGGGTCCATCGCCTGGCCCAGATCCCCCTGCTCGGCACGGCGCTGGCTAACAGCAAAACGCTGGCCCGGCTGGCGGGCATGCGCGAGCTGCACGCTTTCCTGCGCCGCGGCTACGAGGCGCTCAAGCCGGTCAGAAACCTGGAGCCGTTCCTGGCCCGGGTCGATGCGCTGGAGATGGAGCGCCTGGATCGAATCTACGGCGTGCAAAAATAGCCCCGGCGGCCGCAAGGCAAGGCGCGGCGGACCGGC
>DASWWB010000696.1:0-2312 GCA_036406115.1 Herpetosiphonaceae bacterium | reverse complement strand
GCCGCTGGCGCCGCAGCTCGTCGATCGGGCCGCTGGCCAGCAAGGTGCCGCGCGCCATAATCCCGACCTCGGTGCAAATATCCTCCAGCTCGTTGAGAATATGCGAGCTGAGGACGATAGTCTTGCCCATGTCGCTGAGGGTCCGGATCAGCTCGCGCAGCTCGACCCGCGCCTGCGGATCCAGACCGCTGGCCGGCTCGTCCAGCAGCAGGATGGGCGGATCGTGAACCAGGGCGTGCGCCAGGCAGAGCCGCTGCTGCATGCCCCGGCTCAGGCCCTGGACGAACGACGTGCGCTTGTCGGCCAGGTCAACAAGATCGAGCAGGCTGTCGACCGTGGAGCGGCGCTTGGCCGACGGGATGTTGTGGCAGCGGGCGAAGAAATCCAGGTATTCCCAAACCCGCAGATCATCGTAGACGCCGAAGAAGTCCGGCATGTAGCCCACCAGGTGCTGGGCCGCCGCCAGGTTGCGGTGCAGCGGGTAGCCGCTGAGGTACACCGCGCCGTCGCTCGGCTCCAGTAGGCCGGCCAGCATGCGCAGGGTCGTGGTCTTGCCGGCGCCGTTGGGGCCGATGAAACCGAAAATCGTGCCTGGGGCGATCGACAGGTCAAGCCCGGCGACGGCAGTGTGCTTGCCGTAGCGCCGCACCAGACCCTCGGTTTTGATCGCCAGCGTGGTTGGCTCGCTCATGGCAGCCGTCCTTTCACCGTCACGCCGGGCGAAAAGCAGCCCCACCAGCCGCCGGCCAGGCCGTCTTGCTTGGGCAATGTGAAGCGCAGCCGGATCTCGCCGGCGCTGAGGAAGGGCGCGGCCGAGGGCAGCGCCACCACGCCAGCGCTGATCTGCGCCGGTCGCCAGGCGCCGGCCTGCCAATCATAGACCTCGTAGGTCAGCTTGCTGGAGTCGGCGACCCCATCCAGGCCCGGCGTGAAGCGGATCTCCTCCGGCACCAGGGCCGTCAGCTGGTCGGGCAGGCGGATCGAGACCTCGGCCTGATCGGATTCGATGCCGACGCCGGGGCCGCGGCCGGTCGAGCAGGTCGTCGGGCCGCTGAAGACCTGGTCGTCGTCGGCGGTGGCGATTTTCATCCAGCGGCTGTCGACCGCGATCGCGCCGTCGCCGTAGCCGAGCCGCGGCCGCGAGACCAGCACCGTCTGCTGGCGATGGGTGGCGCGGCGGTCGAGCATCGTCAGCGACTCAAGCTGTTGGTCGACGAAGGCGATCAGCTGCGGCTCGGCGGTGTAGGTGCCGTAGCCGCTCATCAACGCGGTGTCGACGGCCATGGTCTTGGCCATCAGATCGCGGCCGGGGCCGTTGGGATTGTCGCGGTAGGCCTGGTCAAGCTCGTCCTGGTACAGCACCGAGCTGGGCGCCATCTGCTGGAAGCCGGCGCGGATCGTCAGATTGACCTGCTTCTCCTCGCCGGGGGCCAGCGAGCCGAGCTTCTGGCCGTAGTCGCCCATCAGGAGGGCGACATCGCGCAGCGGCACGCCGGTTGTGTTGCGGATCGTGCCGGTGATCTTGTTCTCGCGCATCGTGAGCGCGGCCTCGGGCTGGAGCGAGCGGCCCAGCGGGCGCTGGTAGGCGAACATCGCCATCGACCACTGGTTGACATTGAGCGCCTCGACCTCGGCCGGGCTGTTGCGATAGATCGCCTTGTTGGCCTGGACACCGGGCGCGGCGCCGAAGCCATTGTTGAAGGACAGAGGCCGGAGCAGCGTCCCCTCGGCGGCGGTCAGCCGGTACTCATCCTTCACCGGCGAGAACACGCCGACGTAGCCGCGCACCAGCGTCTGGTCAGTGCCCTGCTCATCGATCACCGCCAGCTCATTGATAATGATATCGGTGCCGCGCTGGCGGGCGCCGAAGCCGTAGGCAAGGAGCGCGAACACCGCCGTCAGCGCCGGGATCGTGATCCAGCCCCAGGCCATGCGATCGAGGCGGCGCAGCACGAAATGGTTGACCGGGCCGGCCAGGACCACATACACGGCCAGCAAGATCAGCAGCAGGCGCAGCGGCGGCAGATCGAGCGCCGGCAGATTGTTCAGATAGGAGACCACCTGGCTGTCGCGGAGGGTGCTGGGGATGGCCTGGCCGCCCCACGGCACGGTTTCTGGGAGCGGGATCAGCCGGTTGAGCAATTGATCGTAGCCGCGCCAGGTCAGCAGCCCGGGGGCGTCGAGCGGCATTGCGGAGGCGATGACCTTGCCGCTGCCCCGGCTCAGCCGGACCAGCAGCGGCGCGCCGGCGGGGGTGAGCGACTGGGCGCCGGGGGCCGGCGTCAGCTGGGCGGCATCGAAGGCGGCGGGGC
>DASWWB010000695.1:0-2334 GCA_036406115.1 Herpetosiphonaceae bacterium | reverse complement strand
GACGACCCGCGCCGAGACGATGAACTCCATCTTGGGCCGGTCGCGCGAGGTGCCGATCAGCAGCAGCCGCTCGGGAACGATCTCCAGCTTCGACTCCTCGTAGATTTCGCGCTTCAAGCCCTCCAGCGGCGACTCGCCGCGACTCATCCAGCCGCCCGGCAGGCCCCACGGGTAGCGCTTGCGATAGGTGTGCTTGAACAGCAGCAGGCGGCCCTCGTCGTCGCGGACCACGCCGGCCACGCCGAGCAAAAAGTGGGTGTTGAGGATGCGGGCCAGATGCCATTTGACCGCCGCGGGGATGCGCACGACGCGCAGCAGCGGGAAGACGAACGCGGGAAGATCCACAAAACTCCTTTGGGCGGCGCGGCTACGGGAACAACCCCAGCGCGACAATCAGAAAGAACACGACCAACACCACCACGCCCAGCAGCGCCACGTTGCCAGCCGTCTGCGTCGGCGTGCTCTGGTACAGCTGCTGGTGGCCGGCCAGGCGCGGCCGCCGGCGCTGGTTGTTGCGCTCGATATCCTCGGCGGTGAGCTGGATGTCCTGGGCGCGCACGCGCGGCTGGGACAGATGGGCCAGGGCTTGGGCCTGGGACTGGCTGGGAGCGGCGCCGGAGCTTTCGCCAAAATCGGGCAGATTGGCGGCGAAATCCTCAAGGGTGTGATGTTTGCGCGGGGCGGTTTCGAGCGGCGGCGCCTCGATCCGGCGGGAGCGGGCCACGCCGTTGCGCAGGTAGATCGCTTCGAGATCGCGGTTGAGCTGCTGGGTGGCGGCGCGCTGGGCGGCGAGCTGGGCGCGCAGGCCCTCGATTTCCTGGCGCAGATCATCGGAAGCGGCGCCGCCCAAGGCTGCGAGCGGAACCGTCGCGGCGGAGGCCGAGGCCAGCACCGAGCTGGCGACCATCGCGTCGCGGCGCGTGACTTCCAGCTCCTGGGCCAGGCTGAGAGCCAGATCGGCCAGGGCGCGCTCCGTGGAGGTCAGGTAGCCGGAGCGCAGGGAATCGACGGTGGCGCGGGCCTGGGCGAGGGTGGGGGCGGCTTGCGGATTGGACACGGGAGGCTCCTTCGAAATCGCGTGATACCTGTCGCCAGCATGTACGGCCGGCTGCATGCCGCGTTGCACAGGATACCACAAAGCACATCCGGCGGATTTGCTATAATCCGGCCTGCAACGATGCGCGAAGGCAGGGCTGCCGTTCAATCGACAAGATGGAGTGAACGACAATGGCAAAGATCCCGGTTGGTGTGCTTGGCGCCACGGGCATGGTGGGGCAGCGCTTCCTGAGCCTGCTGCTCGACCATCCGTGGTTTGAGGTGGCGCAGGTGGCGGCGTCGGATCGCTCGGCGGGCAAAACGCTGGGCGAGGCCGGACGCTGGCTGGTGGGCGGCGAGATGCCGGCCCGGTTCGCCAGCATGACCATCCAGCCCGTGGACAAGATTGGCGACGTGCCGGTGGTGTTTAGCGCGCTGCCGGGCGAGGTGGCGGGCGAGACCGAAACTGCCTGGGCGCAGGCCGGCGCGCTGGTCTTTTCCAACGCCGGCGCCCATCGGCGGGATCCGCTCGTGCCGCTGCTGGTGCCGGAGGTCAACTACGAGCATGTCGCGCTGCTGGAGGCGCAGCGCAAGGCCAAAGGCTGGCGCGGCGCCATCCTGACCAATCCCAACTGCACCACGACCCACGCCGTGCTGCCGATGCGCCCGCTCCACGACCGCTTCGGCATCAAGAAGGTCGTGCTGGTGAGCATGCAGGCGCTCTCCGGCGCCGGCTATCCCGGCGTGCCCAGCCTCGATGTGCTCGACAATGTCGTGCCGCTGATCAAGGGCGAGGAGGAGAAGGTCGAGTGGGAGCCACGCAAGCTGCTGGGCGCGCTGGAAAACGGCGCGATCCGCGAGGCGGAGATCGCGATCAGCGCCCACTGCAACCGGGTGGCGGTCAGCGACGGCCACACCGAGTGCCTGTCGCTGGGCTTCGAGCGGCCGCCGGCCGACGCCGCCGAGCTGATCGCCGCGCTGCGCGAGTGGCGCTCGCTGCCCCAGGAGCTGCGGCTGCCAAGCGCCCCCGAGGCCCCGGTGCTGGTCACCGAGGCCGCCGACGGCCCGCAGCCGCGCCGCGACCGCAACGCCGCCGACGGCATGGCGACGACGGTCGGCCGCGTCCGGCCCTGCCCGATCCTCGACTACAAGCTGGTCCTGCTCGGCCACAACACGATCCGCGGCGCCGCCGGCGGCTCGCTGCTCAACGCCGAGCTGCTGGCCGCCCAGGGGCTCATCCCCGGCGTCGGGGTGCCCGGCCGGGATTGAGAGGCGAGGGGCTAGGGATCAGGGATCAGG
>DASWWB010000694.1:0-1951 GCA_036406115.1 Herpetosiphonaceae bacterium | reverse complement strand
CAGGCCGACGATCGAGCAGCGCGCCCGCGACGGCACGGGCTTCGGCGCCGTGTTCGGGACCACGGCGGTCACCGACGCGGTGACGATCGGCTTTGTCTTCGATCACATCGAGGACCCGGCCGTGCAGCGCGCGGCGGTCATCCGCCTGTTCGAGATGACCGCCCAGGTCAGCGCCGGCATGTCCGAGATCTACGCCGCCGAGCGCGACCGGATCGAGGCCGAGCAGCAGGCCCGGATCGCCGAGCTCTCCACGCCGGTGGTGCCGCTCTACGAGGGCATCCTGGTGCTGCCGCTGGTCGGCGAGATCGACAGCGACCGCGCCGGCCACATCATGGAATCGCTGCTGGAGGAGATCTCCCGCGAGCAGGCCGACGTGGTGATCATCGACATCACCGGCGTGCCGGTCGTCGACACCGGCGTCGCCAACTATCTTGTCCAGACCGCCAAGGCCGTCAAGCTGCTGGGCTCAACTGTGGTGCTGGTCGGCATCGGCGCCGAAATCGCCCAGACCCTGGTCCAGCTGGGCGTCGATCTCTCCAACATCACGACCCGCGCCAATCTCCAATCCGGCATCGAGTTCGCGTTCGGCGAGCTGGGCCTGGAGATCCACGAGCGCCACTAGCACCGCCGCCCGCGCAGGAGGTTTCCGATGTTCTGGAAGCGCAAGAAGAACCCCGACAACGCGCCACCGTCGCCGCAAGAACATCTCCGCACCGCCCAGGCCGCCCTGGCCCAAGGCGATCATCGCCACGCGGTCCAGCATCTGGCCGCGTCCCTGGAGGATAATCCGCTCGACCAGGAGGCGCTGGCGCTGCTGCGCCGGGCCATCCTGGCGGCGCGCGATCCGCTGGAGCTGGCGCCGCTGTCCCAAGGCGAGACGCCCTATCAGATCGGTGCGATGCGGGCGTTTATCCACGCCTGGCGCAATCAGCTCAGCGAGGCGTTCAACCTGATGGCCCAGATCTACCAGGTCGTGCCCGGCCTGCCCTACCTGCCGTGGGTCGCCGAGTGGGTCAATCGCCCCGAAGCGGCCGAGCTTGAGCGGAGCGAGGCGCTGGCGCTGCTGCTGGCGAGCATCAGCGCCAAATACAATCCGCGCTTCACCGGCCCCGAGCGCCCGCTGCTGGAGCGGATCCTTGACGGCGTGGAGCTGTACCGCAGCACCCACCCGGACGCGGTCTGGGTCGACACGGCCATGGTCACCTACATCCGCAAGCTGGGCGACGTCGGCAGGGCGCTGGCCCTGGCGCGGCTGATCCACGCCCGCCAGCCCGCCACCTACACGGCGATCGTGCTGGCCACCACGCTGCGCGAGTACGGCGACGTGCGCGGCTCGCTGGCGATATTCCGCCAGGCCCAGGGCTTCGCGCCGGACGACGTGTCGATCATGCTCGACACCGCCGACACCTATCTGATGCTCAGCCAGCTCGACGACGCCGAGCGGGTCTACCGCGAGGCCCTGGAGCGCGAGCCGGACCAGCCGTGGGCGGCGCCGTCGCTGCTCTACGTGCGCCACGCCCGCGAGCCGCTCGGGCCGTGGGCGCAGCAGCTCCGCGATTTCGCCGCCGCCAACCCCGCCAACAGCCGCGCCGCCGCGCTCCTCGACCGCCTCTCCGCCTATCTCAGCTCGCTGCCCGACCCCGGCGACGCGACGATCAATGTGCTGCGCCAGGTGGCCGAGGCCGGCGACGCTGATATCAACCAGCTGTCGCTCAGCCGCCTGGAGGCGCCCAGCGCGCTGCTGGCGCTCCACCGCTGGACGCTGGAGCGCCACGGCCACGCCAACGCGGCGGTCTCGATCGCCGAGATCCAGCAGCCCGACCCGCGCCGGCCCAGCGGCCCGGTCGACGTGGTGATCTGGAAATACGAGGGCACCCGCCCGCTGCCCACGCTGCCGCCGCCGACGACGCTGGTCGCCGCCGCCGTCGCCGCGCTGGCCGCCCAGCCCTTC
>DASWWB010000693.1:0-4502 GCA_036406115.1 Herpetosiphonaceae bacterium | reverse complement strand
GCCGGCAGGCCGAGCGCCGCCGCCAAGCGCCCGGCGCGGCGGTTGTTCCAGGGCAGCCACAGGCTGGCGTTGAACGCTTCCAACCCGTCGAGCGCGCCGGCCAAGCGCCCGCAGGCCCGGCCCAGGCTGGGCATCAGCAGGCTGCACGGGTGGGCGGCGATCGCCAGCCCGCCCTGGTCGCGGATGGCGGCGATAGTCTCGGCGGCCGGCCGCCCCGGCGGGATGTCGCGCTCGATGAACAGGGCCAGCAGGTGGCCGTCGCGGGTCGAGATCTCGGCGCCGATCACCGCCTCGATGCCGTAGTCGGGGGCGATCGCGGCGGCCTCCCTGGCTCCCGCGACCGTGTCGTGGTCGGTGATGGCGATCACCGCGAGGTCGGTGCGCCGCGCCGCGTGGGCGACGACCTGGGCCGGCGTGGCCCTGCCGTCGCTGAACGTCGTGTGGATGTGCAGATCCGCCTTGCTCCAGGCCATGGGTCTCGCTCCTTGGCTCGCGGCGGGGCTGGCGCCGCGCCGGTCGGCGTGTTGTGCGTCAGGATGGGCCGAGGATAGCCTGGGACTGTTTAGCCCGCGTCAGGGATTGGTTAAGAATCATCGCAGGTTCGACTGTCTGTTGATTGGCGCGGGGAGTCGCGCCGCGGGAGGAGGGGCGATGCGCTTCGATGGATTGGTGATCGGCGCGGGGATGTTCCTGGCTGTGTCGCTGATGCTGGCGGCGTGGCGCTTCTGGCTGGGCGCGCTGGTGGCCCGCCACGCCTGGCTGCGCAAGGTGCTGCGGGCGCTGGTGCTCGGGCCGCCGGCGCTGCTCGTCGCCTGGCCGATTGCCATGGGCAATCCGGGTTTGCTCGCCGCCGCCCTCGCCTATCTGACGGGAATATCCGTCACCGAGGGCATGGCGCGGCTGGGCTGGATCGACCCGTTCATGCCGGGGGCGGATATGCAATCCTACCCGCTGATCCAGGTTGGGATCATCATTTCGTCATTCTTTCCGCTCAAGTGGCTGCTGGAATGGCTGGCGGGCTGAGGGGGCCGCAGCAACGCGGCGCTCCTCAGCCCGCCCTCGCTCCAGGCTACTCGCCCAGCCGCTTCAGGTCGCCGTCGCGCAGGCCGACCAGCAGCGTGCTGCCGTCGGCGTCCAGTCGCAGCTCGGCGTAGCGGGCCCTGGCGTAGACCGGCGCCTGGCCCTCCTGGAAGAAAAAGCTGTCGGAGCCGATCCAGACTTCGTAGCCGCGCACCCGGTAGCGCAGCAGCAGCTCCCCGGCCGCCAGCGGCGCGTCGGCGGCGTGGACGCGGACGAAACGCGCCACCTGCCGCTCGTCGAGCCGGATCACCAGCCAGCCGCTGGTTTGGAGCTGGTCGGGGCTTAACGGCCCGGCCAGATCGTAGCGCAAGCTCATGTAGTCGCCCTGCATCAGCGAGCGCGGATCGGCCGGCGCCAGCTCCAGGAACACCAGCGTCCCCTCGCGCGCCAGCCGCTCGCGTCCCGCCGCCTGCCAGGTCGTCACGCCGATGATCAGCGCCAGCGTGGCCCAACATGCGATCAGTTGCGCTTTCATTCCGTCGCTCCTTCCTGGATTCGCCCCAGCGCCCAGCGCAGCGCCAGCAGCGCCCCGCCGCTCGCAAGCAGCGCGTAAGATTTGACCAGCAGCGTCGCCTCAAGCGAGTAGTAGAAGAAGCCCAGGCTGAAGACCAGGAACGCCGCCGCGATGCCCATCAGCCAGCGCTGCGAGCGCCAGAAGCCGAGCGTCAGCACCAGGCAGGCCGCCGCCACGCCCGGCACCCGCACGCTCAGCACGCCGAGGCCCAGCGCGCCCAGCAGCGCCAGCGCGAGCTGCCCGGCGCCCGGCATCCGCCCCAGGTCCGCCGCGATCATCCAGCCGGCGCCGCCCAGCAGCGCCAGCAGCGCGACGGCGCTGATACATGACCAGGGATCGTCGATGCCGAGCGGCGAGCTTGCCAGCGCCGCCAGCAGGCCGAACGCCGCCGCCGAGCCCACCGGGTCGGTCAGTTTGCGCCAAGCCGAGAGCTGAAGCTCCGGCTCCGCCGCGGCGAGCCCGACGACGATGGCCGCCAGCCCCAGCGCCAGGCCATGCGGCGGCGCCGGCTGGAGCAGAAAGGCGCCGGCGGCGATGATGATCAGCGTGCTGATGACGCGGTGGGTGTGGTCGGGGTAGAGCGCCAGCAGCGCCAGCTCAAGGCAGATGATTCCCGCCGCCGCCCCGTCCTCCGAGCGCAGCGCGTCAAACAGGCCGACGGCGAACAGCGCCTGGCCGAGCAGGCTGAGCGACAGGCCGAGCTGCTGCCGGAAATCGCCGCCGCCCCTGCCGATCGGAATGGCGACGGCGCAGAAGATCAGGCCCATCGCCAGCGCCGGGCCGCCGGATTGGATCATTTCGCTGATGGCGAGGAACGCCAGCAGCAGCAGCGCCGCCGTCCAGGCGCCCAAGCCCGCGAACAGGCGCACGTACCAGTGCGAGCCGGCGGGCGGCTCCTCCGCCGGCACGCGACCCGGCTCGGGCAGCAGCGCCGCGAGGCCCTCGGCCTGGAGCTGCGCCCACACCTGGCGCAGCGAGATTGGTCCGTCGAATGGGTTCATACGGTTCGCCCCTCCCACAGCAGCGCCCGGCGGCGGATCCAGGCCACCACCCAGCTTGTCTGCCCGATAACCAGGCCGCCGGTGACGAACAGGCCCAGCGCCTCGAAATCCAAACTTTCAAGCAGCCAGGCGTTGACGCAGACGCAGATCCCGAACGCGGCGACGATCAGCATCCAGGCGTCGAACTGGAGCTGCCCGTAGCCGTACAGCAGCGCGGCGGCGGTCGCCCCGCCGACTGCCACCAGCGCGATCCGCCACGGATCGACCGCGCCGTTGATCAGGCCGACGATCGCCGCCACGAGCGCGCCGACCGCCAGCGCCGCCAGGACGCGCGGCGCCCAGCGGCTGCCCAGCCATCCCATCCCCGCCCGCCGCCCCGCTTCCCAGGCGATCAGCCCGCCGGCGTTGAGGGCGAACAGCGCCGCATAGGCGCGGCCGTCGAGGTAGCGCAGCTCCTGCGCCGCGTAGAGCCAGATCGTCAGATTGAGCAGGCCCAGCCAGAGCATCCACAGCGGCGTGAAGCGGCTCGCCAGCACCCAGCCGCTGATCAGCCCGGCCCAGAGCAGGAACAGCTGATAGGCGTCGGCGCCGGTTTGGTAGACCTGGCCGAAGACCGCCAGCAGCCCTCCGACCAGCCCCGAGGCCGCCAGCAGCGCGATCTTGCCCTCCAGCCGCTCCAGCCCCAGCCAGAACGCCAGCCCGGCGGCGCCGGCGACCGCCGCCTCCAGCAGCCCAAGTTTGACGAAACGATGCATGCCCGCCCAGTTGAAGGCGAAAAAGAAAAGGATCCCGGCGACGACGAGGCCCGCGCCCAGCGCGAGGGTCAGCAGATTGAGGGCGGCTGCCCAGCGCGCCGCCGGCGGCACATGGCCGCTGAGCTTCAGCGCGCGCTTGAAGGCGGCCGGGTCGAGCAGGCCGTTGGCGGCGTGGCGGCGCAGCCGCTCCGGCGTCGCCGGCAGGTCGAACGGGTCGGGGACGGAGATCATGGCGGCTCCTTTCGCATGGTGGCGCGGGCGCGAGCCAGCGGCGTCAGCGCTTGTCCCCAGTATAAATTTTCCGGCCGGCGCGTGGTGTTCCAAAAGACACATCTCGGCGGCAGGTTCCGCCACCCCGGCGGCATGACGGAGACGGCGGCGCTTGGCTGGTTGCCTGGCGCCGCCGTCTCCATCGATTGAATAGTTGGATTGGCGAAGCGGAGCGGCGCCGGGCGGCGCTCAGTCGCCGGCAAGCAGGGCGGCGGCGGCGCGGATGTCGCGGCCGAAGCGCTCGTCGACGCTGGCTGGCGGCCCGGCGGCGGTCGCCACATGCGGCGGCACGCCGGCGCCCTCGAACGCCTCGCCCGCCGGCGAGCGGTAGATTTCGTTGGACAGCGTGAACTCCCAGCCGTTGGGCAGCCGCTTCTCCAGCGCGTCGGACAAGATGCCCCTGGTCGGCGCGCCGACGAGCCGGGCGTGGGGCAGCGCGCGGAACATCAGGCACGTAGCTTCGGCGGCGCTGGTGGTGAGCGGCCCGGCCAGGACCGCGACCGGCCCCGCGAAGCGCCGCCCCGCCGCCGGCTCCAGCTCCACGTCGTAGGCCGGCGTCAGCTCGCCGCGCTGGAAGGCTTGCTTGCTGAAGGCCGGCCGGCGCCGGTCGGCGAAGCGGTTGGCGATCGCCAGGCCGAAGGCGTCGTCGCCGCCCGGGTTGTAGCGCAGGTCGATGATCATCGCGCTGGCGCCGTCGAGCGCCGCGAGCGCCTGGTCGAGGCCGGCGTCGAGCGCCGCCAGCTCATCCGCCAGCCCTGCCTCCTCGTCCTCGGCGAAGCCGCCCATCTGCAAGACCGCCAGGTAGCCGGCGCCGGAGGCCAGCCGCCCGTACCAGAGCCGCTCGTTGGCGGCCGGGAGCGGCTCGCCGGCCAGCGGGCTCTC
>DASWWB010000692.1:0-2311 GCA_036406115.1 Herpetosiphonaceae bacterium | reverse complement strand
GAAGACATACGAGGCGTCGCCACCGCTGTTCTGGAAGGTGAGGAAGATAAAGAAGAAGCAGACGCCGTTCTCGTACTCGAAGTCGATCTCCGGCTCCGGAATGACGATCACCGCCGGCGTGCCTTTGTCGCGCTCGACGCGGACGGTGGCGTTGTCGATCGTGTAGACGCCGGCGCCGCCGGTCGCGGCGAAGCGCAGGGCGTTGAGCGACTCGCGGCCGATGCCGGCCGGCACCGGGATGTTGGTCAGGATGGTCGAGCCGTAGCGGCTGGTGACGCGGAGGTCGGCGGTCTGGCGCGACAGGTGGACGCGGGCCTCCAGCAGCACGGTGCTGCTGACGCCGTAGGTCACGCTGATCGGGGCGCCGGCGCGGGTGAGCTGGCCGGCGGCGCCGAAGCTGAAGAACTCGAAGAAGGTGCCGTTGGCGTCGAGCCCAAACTCGGCGCCGACGGTGTCGCTGATGCTGGCGGTGAAGCCGCCCGACACCACCAGATCATACTTGTCGTTGCCGTTGCGCGGGTTGGGATCGTTGCCGTTGGGCGGCGGCAGGCCGTCAGGGTAGGCGGTGAAGCGCAGCTGGGCCGCGCCGGCGCCGCCGCCGACCGCCAGGGCGTTGCCGCCGCCGGCGGGATTGGCCAGCACCTCGACGGTGGCGGCCTCGGGATACACGCTGCCGATTTCAACGGGGGTGTCGGTGCCGGGCGCGAGCGGCCCGCGGGGCAGGGCGTTGAAGGTTGACAAAAAGACCGTTTGCTTCTGGGGGGTCGCCGCCGCGGTCCGCGGATGGCCTGCCAGCGCGGTGGCGAATGAGGCCATCGTCAGCAGCGCCGCCATCGTCAGGCGAAAGAGTCGCATACGCACATCTCCTTAGATACGAAAAACCCATCGTCGCCGGGGAGCGGTCTGCCCTTTCCACCGCGCGGCGGCGGGATCTGTTACCGCCTGTAGTACCATCGCCAAGGCACAACAGGACCATAGTCCTGCGGCGAAGCGGGCGGCGGGAGGATCGGCGCGGCCGCCCGCTCGGGCCAATCCGGCGACCGGCCGAAGCCTTGGCGGCGCGCTTGGTGGATGATAGGCGGCGTGCGCTTGAAAGGACATTGATGAAAGCCAACCAACTGCTCGCGCCCTGGAAGGGCGACAAACGATTCACGGAGATGTCGATCCGCGCGGCGGCGCTCAAAAAGCAGGGCCGCACCGCCGAGCAGATCGTCGCGGCGATCAGCGCTGAGTTCGGGCCGCCGGCCGAGCTGGCCCGGCTGCGCGAGGAGCCCCGGCCCTACGCGGTCTTCGGCGAGATCGGCGCCGACATCGAGCGGCCGGCCCTGGCCCAGCTCGAATTGGCGCTGCGGCTGCCGGTGGCGCTCGCGGGCGCCCTGATGCCGGACGGCCACCCCGGCGTCGCCCTGCCGGTCGGCGGCGTGCTGGCGACCCACAAGGCGGTGGCGCCGGCGCTGGTCGGCGTCGACATCGGCTGCCGCATGCACCTCACGGTCTTCGCCGACGATCCCGCCGAGTTCCTGCGCCGCCGCCCCGAGCTGTTCGCCGAGCTCCAGGCCGCCACCTTCTTCGGCGCCGACACCCAAAGGGTACCCGGCCGCCCCAAAGCCGCCGACCACCCCATCCTCGACGACCCGCGCTGGAACCTCACCGCCCAGACCCGCGGCCTGCGGGCCAAGGCCGCCGCCCAGCTCGGCACCAGCGGCTCCGGCAACCACTTCGCCAATCTGATGCTCGGCGAGCGGATCGATCCGGCCAGCGGGCTGCCGGCCAGCTTCTGCGCCCTGCTAACCCACAGCGGCTCGCGCGGCGTCGGCTTCGCCATCGCCAACCACTACATCCGGGTCGCCGCCCAGGAGACCGCCCGCATCGCCAACGTGCCCCGGCTCTACGAGTGGCTGGATCTCGACGGCGAGGCCGGCCAGGAATACTGGCAGGCGATGGAGCTGGCCGGCGCCTTCGCCCAAGCCTGCCACGAGGTGATCCACGCCAGCTTCGCCAGACGGGCCGGGCTGGCGCCGGCGACGGTCATCCAGAACCACCACAATTTCGCCTGGCGCGACGGCGACCGGGTGATCCACCGCAAGGGCGCCACGCCGGCCGAGGCCGGGACGCTGGGCGTGATCCCCGGCTCGATGGGCTCGGCCTCGTATGTGGTCGAGGGCTGCGGGGTGCCCGAGGCGCTCAGCAGCGCCGCCCACGGCGCCGGGCGCGCCGCGAGCCGCAAAGCCGCCCGTGACTCCATCTCCCCGCGCGAGGCCCGCCGCTTGCTTGAGCAGGCCGATGTGCTGGTCGAGGGCTTGAGCGTCGA
>DASWWB010000691.1:0-2928 GCA_036406115.1 Herpetosiphonaceae bacterium | reverse complement strand
AGAGCCCAAGGCCGCCGCTGTCTCCCGGGCATGGGCGCAGTAGGCGCCGATCCGCTCCAGCCGCGCCGCCAGCCCCGCCCGCGCCGCCAGCACCCCGGGGAACAGCCGGTGCAGCCGCCCGCCGTGGCGGTGCTGCCAGATCTTCGCCTCGGCGATGAACTCGGCGCTGCCGGCCAGCGCCGCGCCCGAGATCCCGCCCAAGATTTTGTAGAACGAGACATAGGCGCTGTCGAACAGCGCGGCGATCTCGGCGTACGAGCGCCCGTAAAAAGGCTGGCACTCCCACAGCCGCGCCCCGTCCAGGTGCAGCGCGATGCCGCGCTCGCGCGCCCAGGCGCAGATCGCCGTCAGCTCGGCCCACGACGGCAGCAGGCCGCCGATCTCGCGCTGGGGCAGCTCAAGGAGCAGCGCCGCCAGCGGCTGGCCGATCTGCTCCAGATCGGCCAGCGTCAGCAGGCGCTCGCGGCCGCCGACCAGCACGCCGCGCAGGCCGTGCAGCTCGCGATAGGCCTGGTTTTCGTGCAGCTCCAGGTGCGATGTCGGGTGGAAGGCGACGCCGCGCCGGCCCGAGCGCTCGGCCCAGATGCGCAGGGCGATCTGCTGGGCCATCGTGCCGCTGGGCATGAAGACGGCGGCCTCGGCGCCCAGCAGCGCGGCGATCTCGCGCTCGAAGTCGTTGATCAGCGGGCCGCCGCCGTAGTGGTCGGGCTCCAGCTCATCCGGCGTCGCGGCGGCGAGATCGGCGAGCTGCTGCCGGGGCGTCCGCGGGTAGTGGCCTGACAAGAAACGCGAGCAGGCGCGCCGCACCTGCGCCGGATCGAGGGATTCCATGATCGACTCCTCTCAACGCTGACGATGATCCGCATGCTCGCGCCGCCGGATCCGTTCCGATCAGCTCACGCATCGCTGGCGCTGCCAGGGCCATCAGCCCCGGTGGCGCTGGCGACGAAGGCCGCCAGATCGCGCTTGATCTGGGCCAGCGACGGCAGGTGGATGTACATCATATGGCCGGCGGGATAGTAGGCGGTGACGATGTTGCCGCGCAGGTCCGGGTCCAGCGCCAGGTGGCTGACGGTGTAATCGGTGGCGAAATAGGGCGTGGCGAGATCGAAATAGCCGCTGGCGACGAAAATCTTCAGGTAAGGATTGACGGCGATCGCCTTGCGCAGCGTATCGGCGACGTTCACATATTTGTTCTCGTGCTCGGCGTAGCTCCAGGGCCAGACGCGCGGATTGAGGATCTCGTAGGGCAGATCGCTCTCGAAGCCCAGCTCGCGCCGCACGTAGTCGTTGAACGTGGCGGCGTAGGGCCCCATGATGTTGGTCAAACTTGGATCATACTCGTGGTGTTCGCCGACGGCGTCGCGGTCGATGCCCTGGAAGCGCGTGTCGAGCCGCCCCACGGTGCGCCGCCGCTCGCGCAGCAGCTCCTTGCTGAAGCGCATGATTTCAATCCGCAGATGGGAGCGCCGGATGTAGTCGGCGGACAGCCCGGTGTAGCCCGCCAGCCGCTCCGCCAGCTCCGCCTCCTCCTCGGCGCCGAGCGCGGCGCCCTTGAGCAGCGCCAGGGCGTACTCGCCGAGCGCGAAGGCCTCGACCTCGGCCAGCAGCGCGCCCAGCTCCTGGCCCTGGCGCGCGCCCAGGCGGCCGTGGTACCAGGCCGTCGCGGCGTAGGTCGGCAGATGGAGGATGTAGGGCAGGTCGTGGCCCGGATCGAACTCCACTGTGGCGAAATCCAGCACCGCCGACACGAGCATGATGCCGTTGAGATACAGCGCGTGCCGCTCGTGGAGGTAGCCCGCCAGCCCGGCGGCGCGGGTGGTGCCGTAGCTCTCGCCGATCAGGAACTTGGGCGAGGCCCAGCGGCCGTAGCGCGTCACGTAGAGCCTGATGAAATCGCCCACCGACTCGATGTCGCGCTTGAAGCCGTGGAACGAGCGCGCCTTTTCGCCCGGCGCCGGGCGGCTGAAGCCGGTGCTGACCGGATCGATGAAGACCAGGTCGGAGACATCGAGCAGCGAGTGCTCGTTGGCGACCAGCCGGTAGGGCGGCGGCGGCAGATTGCCGATCTCGTCGAGCGCGACCCGCCGCGGCCCCAGCAGCCCGAGGTGCATCCAGACTGACGACGAGCCCGGGCCGCCGTTGAACGAAAAGGTCACCGGCCGGCCCGCGCCCTCCCCGGCGTCGTCGCGGGTGTAGGCGATGAAAAACATGGTGGCCCGCGGCTTTTCGCCCTCGAAAACGCCCTCTTGCTCCCCCGAGCCCTCCGCCTCCTCCTTGAGCACCAGCGTCCCCGCCGTCACGGTGTAGCGGATCTCGGCGCCGCCGATCGCGACGACATGGCTGGTGATGATAAGCTGATCGGACAGAGCCGCCTGCGGAGCCGGCCCCTCGCCGTTCCGCGCCGAAGGCTGATTCGCCATAGCTGCTTCCTCGCTGCTTGCGCTGACCCAGGGCGAGTTTAGCATACAAACGGCGGGCCGCCGCGCGACGGCCCGCCCGGACCCTAGCGCCCCACCAAGGCCAGATAGACTCGATGGCGCTGGGGCAGCGGCGTCGCCGTCGCGGTCGGCATCTCTGTCGCCGTGGGCGTGGCAGTTGGCGAATTTGTCGCCGTCGGCGTGTTGGTCGGCGTGTCGGTTGGCGGGACCGGCGTGCTGGTTGCCGTCGCGGTCGGCGTGTTGGTCGGCGTGACGGTTGGCGTATTGGTCGGCGTGTTCGTGGCCGTGGGCGCGCCGGGCCAGAAGCCGCCCTCGACCGAGAACTGCCCGCCGGCATGGCGCGCCGCCGACGCATCGGCCTGGCCGGCCGAGCCCTGGACGGCGAAGGCGCCGCCCGCGCTGCCGCCGCCGCCGTCGATTGTCGACCACTCAAGGCTGAAGCCGCCGCCGGTCTGCGCCCAGGCCAGGCCCGCGCCGAGGGCGAGGA
>DASWWB010000690.1:0-1972 GCA_036406115.1 Herpetosiphonaceae bacterium | reverse complement strand
CGCGCTGGCCAGCCTGCTGCCCTGGTTGTCCGATCCCGGCCGCTTCCCGCCGGAGTGGATCGCCGCCGTCGAGGCGACGGCCGACGCCGCCCGGGCCGCCGCGGCCTCCGCCGACGATTGATTTTCATCACAGCAAAGGATAGGCATGAACGAACTCAACAGCGGCCAGCGCCAATACCTCAAGCGCCAGGCCCACAGTCTCAAGCCCGTGGTCCAGATCGGCAAGCTCGGCCTGACCGAGAATGTCATCCAGTCGATTGACAACGCCCTCGACGCCCACGAGCTGATCAAGGTCAAATTCGGCGATTTCCAGGACCAGAAACGCGAGCTTTCGGCGGAGCTGACCGCCGCCACCGCGAGCGAGCTGGTCAATACGGTCGGCAACATCATCACCCTCTACCGCCGCCACCGCGACGCCGACAAGCGCGTCATCGTCCTGCCGGATTAACCAAGCGGAGCGCCGCAGACATCGGCGTCTGCGGCGCTCCGGCCGGCGGCGCCGGCAGGCTGATTGGCATGTCGGCGCGCCGCCAACGCCAAGGCCCCCCGGAATAGCTCCGGGGGGCCTTGGCTTAGCCCTGGCGCGAACGCGACGTGCGGCTGGCGCTCGCGGGCTGGGCTGGCTTGGCCGGTTCGCTGGCCCGGCCCGCGCCCATGGTGATTTGCTCCGGCTGCCTCGGGGCGGCGAAGCCCGGCGCGCCATAGCCGGCGCCCTGGCTGGGCTGGCCGAAGGCCGGGGCGCTGTCGCGGCTGGCGCCGAAGCCCGGCGCCGCGTCGCGGCCGGTGCCGAAGCCCGTCTGCTGGCTCGGCGAACCGAACGCCGGGGCGCTGTCGCGGCTGGTCCCGAAGCTCGCCTGCTGGTTCGGCGGGCCGAAGGCTGGCTGCTCCTGGCGCTGCGACGCCGGCGGGCGGACCGGCGCCGGGTTCTCCAGCAGCGAGTCGGTGATGTACTCCAAATAGCCGCGGATGTCCCGGTTTTCCCCAAGCCCCGTGAAGGGCACCGAGGCCCCGCTGACCGCCTTGACGCTCTGGGCCACCTCCTGGATCGTCTGGTCGATGCCGCGGACCAGGCCGTGCATCACCGCCGCCAGCTCCTGGCGCTCCTGCGGGCTGAGATTGGCGAATCCGACCAGCGCCTTCTCCTGGGCGCGCATCAGCGTGCTGCGCAGCAGCGCCAGATCGGCCTGGGTTTGCAGCTCGTAGCGGCGCACCAGATGGGCCTGGCGGATCTGCTCGACCAGCTCGTCGCTGCTGACCGGCGTCCAGAGCAGCGCGGGGATGCCGATGAAGCCGATCAGGCCGATCAGCACCTGCTGGAGCACGATCCCCGAGCCCGCCGCCACCGGCTGGGCGCTCCACCACTGGTACTGCAAGATGAACGAATAGTAGATCAGCACCAGCGCCGATCCCGTCACCACCGCGTAGCCCCAGGTCCGGGCGTTGATCTTCTGGAGCAGCATCCCCGCCGGCGACCAGGGGATGAGGAAGCTCACCAGGCTGGGCGGCGCCAGGACCAGGATCGCGGTGTAGGCCAGCGCGACCGCCCAGTTGCCGGTCAGCTCCTTCTGGATGCCCCACCAATAGCACGCTGAGCCGATCATGGCCACCAGCGCCAGCAGCGCCAGCAGCCGCTTCGATGTGAACTGGAACCCGCCCTGGGCCGGGCGCCGCGGCCGTCCCATCCCCAGGTAGCGATTGCTCATGCGTCACCTCCTGCACTCCGATGCGGTCCTTCAATTATAGCACAAAACGGAAATGATTTCCATAGTGTGAAATGATTTCCAACCTGCCGGGAGTGTGGTATGATGGAGTCATGAGCGAACCAAACCGCCTGTTATCCCCATCCGAAGCCGCCGCCCTACTCGATGTCAGCCCGCGCATGGTGCGGGTCTACATCGCCAGCGGCGAGCTGCCGGCCACCAACTTGCATCCCCAGGGCAAGCCGCGCTGGGTGATCGAGTTGGCGGATCTG
>DASWWB010000689.1:0-3853 GCA_036406115.1 Herpetosiphonaceae bacterium | reverse complement strand
CCTGCTGGGGCTGGGCGGCCTGGGCGTTCCGCGCCTGCGCGCCCAGCCGCCCGCCTGGCTGCTGGCCGATCTCGTGCCCGGCCCGCTCGACAGCTATCCAGCGGCCTTTCGCCCGCACGGCGGCCTAACCTTTTTTATCGCCGACACCTCTTCGCTCTATGAGCTCTGGCGCACCGACGGCACGGCTGAGGGAACCTTACGCATCCACGCGCAACACAGTGTTCGAATCCTCGCCATGGCCTCCGCTGGCGAGCGCTTCTTGTTTGTCCGCGGCCCGGCCGAGCGGCCCACTTTCTGGCAGACCGACGGCACCGTCTCCGGCACATCGGCGCTTAGCACGCTTGCCCTGCCCGCCGGGTACGCGATGGCCGGCGGCTTGATCCGCTTCCAGAACGCCTTCCTGTTTCTCGCCGTGAGGCAGCCCGAGGCGGGGGGCGGAGCCTGGGATGTCCAGCTGTGGCGGCTCGCCGACCTCGCCGCCCCGCCCGCGCTGGTCACCTCGCTCGCTGACCAGGGCAGCTTTTCGTGGTACTTCATCGGCCCGACCCATGCCATGGGCGACCGGCTCTACATCTGGGACGAGGCCCACAGCGGGACCCAGGGCGTGCCGCCGCGTTACCGGAGCGACCACCGCCTCCTGGTCTTCGACGGGCAAACCCTCAGCGTCCGCGCCCGGTGCAGCAGGCTCACCTCCGAGGCCGAGCCGCCCTGCGGCCACCTTTTCGGCGACGAGACGGCGGCCTTCTACACCGCCGACGGCCTGCTGCACCGCGAGACCGCCGCCGACCACACAACCCTCGATCTCACCGGGCTGGGCATCGGCACGCAGACACACTTCGCCAGGCTGGGGCAGCACATCCTGGTGGCCGGCGTGGACGCGGCCAACCAAGCCGGCCTCTGGCGGATGGGCGACACACTGACGGACACCCAGCGGCTGCTCACCGCAGGCGACCCTATGCGCGCTGTCACGGTGAACCCGCCGGTGGCGGTCCATGGCCGCGTGTACCTCTCCACGTGGCACGGCGACGGGACTTCGGTGCTCTGGCAGAGCGACGGCACCGTCTCCGGCACCCGCAGCGTGCCCCTGCCAGGCCGGCTGGGCGCGATCGGCGCGGTCGGATCCACCCTGATCCTCAATCTCACGGCGCCGGACACGGGGAGCGAAATCTGGAGCATGGCGGCGCCCGACCAGCCGCCGCAGTTGGTGGCGGACCTCTGGCCTGGCCCGACATCATCGCGAAGCGACAACGACCTCAGGGTCGCCCAGGCGGGCAACGGGCTCCTGTTCGGGGCCGATGACGGCGTGCATGGCGATGAGCCGCGCTGGGTGCCGTTCGCGCAGCCGCCGCTGACGGCGGGGTGGGCGGGGGCTGGCCCTGGCCGCGCGGCGACAATTCCCGTGCGGCTCGGGCCGGGGCTGGCCGCCCCCCAGCCGCTAACCCTGACTCTGACGCTGCCACCCGAGCTGACCTTGCTCGATCACAGCTTGGAAATCACGCCCACGATCAGCGGCGGGACGGCGCAGTGGCAGATCAGCGGGCTGGCGGCGCGAACGCAGCATGTGCGGCTGACGGTCGGCATGCCGGCGGCGGCGCTCGGCGCGACCTACACCGCGACGCTCAGCGTGGCGCCGTATGGCGTCACGGTGCCGATCCGATTGTCGATCGCCCATGAGCACGCCCTGCCGCTCCTGAGCCGGCCGCCTGCCCGCTGATCTGCCAGGCTACGGGTGGGCGCCGCGTCGCCCCGATCAGCCGCCGCGTCCGGCGCCGCGAGGGCGCACAAACATATCGAGATGCGAGATGAGGAGCAGGCCGATCAGGGGCGGCGCGATCGCCAGCAGCCCGCCGGCCTCCGCGCGCACCGTCGACGGCACCTGATGGACCCACCAGGAGATCAGGAGCACGGTCAGCGGCGGGGCCGCCAGGACCCGGCAGCCGCTCACCAGATTCACAGCGGTGCCCGCCCAGCCCCAGCCATAGGCCAGCGCCGCCAGCCAGGTCGCCACCGGGACGACGGCCAGGCTCAGGAAAGCTCCTGTCTCCTTGGACAGAGGGCGCAGATCGGACGCGTGGCAGGCCGGCTGGCAGAGGGGCGTGGTGATGGTTGAGACAAACAGCATGGCGCCGCTCCCCAGCATGCCAATCACCAGCAGCCAGAAAAGGTGCCAGATGCGGGATCGGCGACGGTCGATCGGCAGCGGGGGAACTCCATACATCGGGCTGGTTCCTTCACAATCGGCGGCTGGTCTGTCGGCGGGCGCCGCTCCGCCTATCATCCAAGCGCCGGCCAGACTGATGGGCTGGCGCGGCGCCGGCTAAAACTGCGGCGGCGCCCCGGATTGGGACGCCGCCGCAGTTGCTGTGTGGAGAGGTCTGGCATGAGGTGAACCGCACGGGCCGGCGAAAAGATACGGGCGGTTTCGCGGGATTCTCAAAACTCGCAAAACCGGCCGCCATCAGGGCCGGGCGCCGAGGGTCACCGGCAGCTCAAGCGTCTCGCCGCCGCGCCGGACCGTCATCGTCACCTGCTGGCCGACCTTGGAGTCGGCGATCAGCGCCAGCAGGTCGACATCCTTGCGGATCGGCTGGCCGTCGAAGGCGGTGATGATGTCGCCGTCCACCGCCAGCGTTTCGCCGGCGAACGGCCGCTCGTCGGCGCCGGCCTTGATCCCGGCCTGGGCGGCGGCCGAGCCCGCGGCGACCTGGGTCACCAGCACACCCTGCTGGGCGGGCAGATCGAACTCCTCGGCCAGCAGCGGCGTCACCGTCAGCATGCGCACGCCGAGATAGGCGTAGGTGTGCTTGCCGGTGGCGATCAGATCCGGCACGACGGCGGCGACGGTGTTGGAGGGGACCGCGAAGCCAACGCCCTCGAACGAGGGCAGCTGCGAGGCGCCGCTGGTGCGGATGGCGGTGTTGACGCCGATCAGCCGGCCGCGGCTGTCCAGCAGCGGGCCGCCGGAGTTGCCGGGATTGATCGCCGCGTCGGTCTGGATGATCCTGGCGATGCTGAAGCGCGAGCCATCGTTGAGCTGGCGGCCGGGCAGCGTGCGGCCCAGCGCGCTGACAATCCCGCGGGTCATGGTGTTCTCAAGGCCGAAGGGATTGCCGATCGCCACCACGTCCTGGCCGACCTGGACCTGATTGGAGTCGGCGAGGGCGATCGGCTCGACGCCGGCGGCATCCTCGGCCGGAATCTTGATCACCGCGAGGTCGCTGTCCTCGTCGGTGCCGCGCAGCTCGGCGGTGACCGTCTTGCCATTGGCGAAGGTGACGGTGATGAAATCGGCGCCCTCGACGACATGGTTGTTGGTGACGATATGGCCGTCCGCGTCAACCAGGAAGCCGGAGCCCTGGGACTGTTGCAGCTCGCTGGGATCGACCTGCTGGCCCGGCTCGGCCCCGCCGCCAGCCACATCGATGCTGACCACCGCCGGGCCGACCCGCTTGTAGAGCGCGATCCGGGCCTCCTCGGCGGCGAAAGCGGCGTCGGCGGCAGCCTGAGAGTTCCCGGCGGCGGGCGGGTTGCCCGCGTCGGTCGCCGGCGAATTGGTGCTGGCGACCGTCAGCGGGAGCGTCCCGCCGCCCGGCGGCAGGGCCGACACGCCCGGCGCGACAAAGCTCTTGATCACCCACACCAGCACGCCGAGCACGGCGCACAGGGCCACCGGCACCAACAGACCGGGAAGCAAGATGTTTGCGGCTCTACGTCCCATGAATTCAATCCTTTCCCCACCGGGATTTGCAAAAGTCACATGCTATAATGATAGCAGAAAACGGCTTCCGAACGCCCTATTGCGAGATGAAGAGCCCGTGCTGACCAAATCCGAGCCGCCCAAATCCGAGCCGCC
>DASWWB010000688.1:0-2697 GCA_036406115.1 Herpetosiphonaceae bacterium | reverse complement strand
GCGCCACGTCGCCAGCACGGTGATCGGCAGTGGACGCGCCGATCCGGCCCGCGAGTGGAACTGGTGGAGCGACGAGGCGCAGGGCGGCGGCGTCTGGGGGGCGATCGGCTCGCACCAGATCGACACGCTGCGCTATCTCTGGGGCGAGATCAGCGCGATCAGCGCCGCGCTGCACACCTTCATCGCCGAGCGCCCGGCCGAGGGCGGCCCGCGCCAGGTGACCGCCGACGACTACGCCGCCGCCCAGGTCCGCTTCGCCAGCGGCGGGCTGGGCGCGATCGCTATCAGCGTGGTGGCGGCGGCCAACCAGCCCAACCAGCTCACGCTCCACGGCGAGGACGGGGCGCTGCGCCTGGACGGCGAGCGGCTGCTCGTGGCGCGGCGCGGCGGCGACTGGGAGGACCGCACGCCGCCGGCCCGCCAATTCCCGCCCGAGATCCAGGGCGATTTCCCCCAGGCCACGGTGTACCTGGGCGAGGCGTTGCGGGCGTGGGAGGGCGGCGCCGCCGACGCCCTGGCTCCCGCCGCCACGTTCGGCGACGGGCTGCGCAACCAGATCGTCCTCGACGCCGGCCGCCAGTCCCACGCCGAGGACGGGCGCTGGGTGGCGGTCCAGGGCTAAACGAGCGGGCCGGCAGCCGGGGAGTCCGGCTGCCGGCCCCTGCCAGCTCAGGTGCGGTCGGTGGTGCCGATCTGCTCCGCCACCAGCTGGAGCATGTCGGGCATGGTGAAGGGCTTGACCAAAAACGGCACGTCCTCCAGCGGCTGCTGCTCGATCGCGCTCATCAGGATCACGGGGATGGATTTGTAGCGGGGATGGGCCTGGAGCGCCCGGTACATCTCGCGCCCGCCCATCACCGGCATCACCAGATCGCAGATGACCAGCTCAGGATGCAGCTCGCTGACGCGGTCCAGCCCCTCGCGGCCGTTGCTGGCGGTGGCAACGTAGTAGCCCGCCCGCTCCAGCGCCACTTGCAGCATCTGGAGAATCAGGTCTCCGTCGTCGACGATCAGGATGGTTTTCATCGCGCTCCTCCGCCCCAGTCAAACTATCGCCGCTGCATTGTACCCGCAATTCATGCCGGGCTCGCTAGCCGGCGGCGCCGCGATCCAGCACGTCCAGCGCAATCCGCCCCTGGTGGCGCACCTCGGGATCGGGATCGGCCGCCAGCGCCGCAAACAACTCCCGCGCCGCCGGATGGGGCGGGCCGCCGGAAAACAACAGCCGGTACAGCTGCTGGGCGGCATCCTGTCGCCCGCTCTCATCCTTGGCCGCCGCCAGCGCGGCGCGGCAGACCTCCCAGGCCGGGCCGTTCGCCGGGCCGATCTCGACTAGCGCCGCGATCAGCGCGTGGCGATAATCGCCGTAGCGCTCGTCGGCCAGCAGCCCAAGCAGGAGCGGCGCCGCCTCGCGCGCCTGCCGCCCGAAATCGCGCAGCGCATCGATGGCGCGCAGGCCAGGCCCCTGGAAATCCACCTCGCGCGCCGCCGCCGCCATGAGCGCCGGAATCGCCCGCAGATCGCCGATCCGCGCCAGCGCCCAGGGCGCCATTCCCGGCGCGTAGTCGCTGCGCTGATCGGCGCTGGCGAGCAAATCGATCAGCGACGGCACCGCCCCGGCCGCCGCCGGGCCGATCGCTCCCAACACCCGCACCGCCTCATCGGCGTTCGGCGACCCGTCGTAGGCGGATTTCCCCAGCAGTTCGATCAGCAGCGGCAGCGCCGGCGCCGCGTCCGGCCCGATCGACGCTAAGGCGCTTAGGGCGCGGTACTGGTCGTGGGGCGCGCCGGCGCTGGCGATCTCGATCAACTGGGGCACAAGCGCCGCGAAAGCGCCGCTTCCCGCCACGCCGCGCGGCGCAATCGAAATTGATTCCATAAATCTCGCCCGCCTTCCCGTCACTGGCGCAGCCCGGCGCCGTGGTCGCGCTCGATCCAGTCCTGCGGCCGGAGATTGAGGCTGCCGATCCGCACGTCCCAGTGGACGTGGGCGCCGGTCACCATGCCCTCGGCGCCCATCAGGCCGATCACCTCGCCCTGCTCGACGAGCTGGCCCGGCCGGACCAGGACCCGCTGCATGTGCCAGTAGCCGGTGTGCAGGCCCAGGCCGTGGTCGATGATCACGGCGCCGCCGCGCACCACCAGCCCCTCCTCCGCCAGCGCCACCCGGCCGCGGTTGGCGGCGCGCACCGGCGTGCCGGCGGCGTTGGCGATATCCAGCCCCTCGTGGTAGGAGCTGAACGGGCCGTCGTTGTAGGCCCGGCGCGTGCCGAACTCCGAGCTGACCCGCCCCTCCGCCGGCAGGGCGAACGGGCCGCGCCACAGCTTCTCGGCGCTGACCCGGGGCCAGATCGCGTTGACCGCCGCCCGCTCGGCCAGCACCTTGTCCTGGTTCCTGGCGATCGCATCGTTGACCTCCGGCGGCAGGACGATCCGCTCCGAGCGGTAGCCGCCGTCGACGATCAGCGCCTGGGCGGCGCCGTAGAACACGCTGCCGTCGGCCCGCAGCGCGCTGACCCGCAGCTCGACCGGCCCCGGCTCGTCCAGCACCGCCACGCCGCCCAGCGCCAGCCAGGAGCCGTCGGCGGCGCGGGCGAAACTGAGCGGCCAGGCGCCGAGCAGGCCGCTGACCTCGCTGAAGCGCTGGTCGGGCAGGCTGAAGCTCCAGGCCCGGCCCTGGGCGGCGTCGGCGGGACG
>DASWWB010000687.1:0-6462 GCA_036406115.1 Herpetosiphonaceae bacterium | reverse complement strand
CTCGCGATCGACGCGACCGGCTCGGCCTACGGCTTCACGCTGCCGGACGGCGTGCAGGAGAGCGGGGCGTTCCGTTTGGAGTGGTTTGTCACGCGGCCCGGCGCCACGCCGCTCGGCCTTGCGCACGGCCCGGCGCAGACGGATCCCTGGTTCCTTGTCGATCCGGCCACTGGCGCTTCGATCAAGCTGGCATTCGGCTGGAAGCAGGGGCCGACCGGCGTGGGCGGCGCCGATCCGAATCTGGTGCTGTTGCAGACGAGCTCCAGCGGGCTTGATGATTCGCTCACGCTGGCGCTGGCCGATCTGAAGCTTGGCGAGGCGATGGAGCTGGGCGACGTCGATCTGGGCGGCGAACATGGCGCGATCGTCGCGTTCGGCTACCCCTACGCCTATCTGATGATCCCCAATCCCCTCGCCGACCCGTCCGGCCCGGCGGAGCTGTGGCAGATCGATCTGCGCGAGGCGCCGCTGACGCCGCGCAAGCCGCTCGCGCTCAACCGAAACGCCCAGATCGAAGCGGCCGGCGGCGCGCTGCTGGTGCAGCGAGCGGGCTCGGAGCAAGCGTCGCTGGTCGATCTCGCCACCGGCGGCGTCGAGGAGCTGCCGATTCCGGTTGTCGGCACCCATGCCCCCTACCCGATCGCCAGCCTGTCGCCGGACGGCGCGTTGATCGCCTTTTTGCGGCCGCAGGGCGCCGAGCTGCAAGAGCTGATGGTCTACGAACGCGCGACCGGCGAGACGCGCCTGCTGCTCGACGGGCTGCGGCTGGGCGAACCAGGCGATGCGCGCTGGGCGGCGGACGGCCGATCGTTGCTGGTGCTGCCGCGCAGCGGGTTCGGCGGCCACGGCCAGTTCACGGCCCGCGATCTCTCGGTCATCGCGCTGCGGCTGGACGGGATGGGCGGCGCGCGCAGCCTGGAGCTGCGGGGCGTGGACGAAGTGGCGCCGCTCGGCGAGGATCATCTGCTGGTCCTGCGCGATGGCTGGCTGGAGGCGCCGGCGCTGGACGGCGGGCCGCCCAGCTTCGAGCCGCTGCCGATCCGCGGCGCCTACCCGGCAGCGCGGCTGCTCCTGCACGTCCCCTGATCAGCCAGTCGGCGCCAGGCGGACCACGAGCAGGCTGATATCGTCGTGCGGCTCGGCGCCCCCGGCGAACGCGCGCACGGCGGCGATGATTGACTGATGGATGGCGGCGGCGCCGGCGCCGGGCTCCAGGCTGTCCGCCAGCGCCAGCAGCCGCTCGAAGCCGAACAGCTCGCCGGCCTGGTTGTGGGCCTCCACGATGCCGTCGGTGTAGAAGATCAGCGCGTCGCCGGGCTCGAGGGCGATCTCGCGCTCCTGGCTGGCTGCCGGCGGGCCGATCCCCAGCGGCATGGCGGATGGAAGCTCGACGAACCGCGCGGCGCCGGCGCGGCAGAGGATCGGATCGAGCTGGCCGGCGTTGGCGACCAGCATGCGCCGGGCGGCGGGATCGACGATGGCGCTGCACAGGGCCACGAAGCGCCGGCCGCCGGCCTGGGCGCGCAGCAGCGAATCCAATTCATCAAGCACCGCCGCCGGGCTGAGGCGGGCGCGCTGGGCGGCCTGGTGCGCCCCCAGCGTGACGCCCATCAGCATCGCCGCCGGCACGCTTTTGCCGGTCACGTCGCCGATGGCGAGGCCGAGCGCGCCGCCCGGCAGCGCCTGGTAGCCCAGCAGATCGCCGCCGACCTCGCGGGCCGCGTAGTAGCCGCTGGCCAGCTCCAGCCCCGGCACGGCGGGCGGGGGCGGGATGAGATTGGCCTGGATCTCCTGGGCCAGCGCCAGCTCCCGGTCGAGCAGGGCGTTGCGGCGGACCGCCTCGCGGCCCTTGCGCAGCTCGATCTGGGCGCGCTCCACCAAGGCGAAGACCACCGTGGTCACGGCGCCGAGCACCAGCCAGTTGAGCAGCAGTTCGATCCAGGTCGATTCGCCCCGCTCGGGCGGCGCCAGCAGCACGACGGTCGCGTTGACCGCCAGCTGGGCCAGCAGCAGCGCCACCAGGCCCAGGGCGATCCGCACCCACGGCACCGCCCAGCCCAGCCGCAGCAGCAGCTTGCTGCCGACCGGCGCCAGCAGGGCGAAGCAGCCCAGCGTTCCCATGCCAGTGCCGAAGCTCTCCCAGAGATTCCAGAACACCGTCGCGAACGACATCGGCGCCGGATCGACGTTCAGCGTCAGCACGGCGAGCAGCGCGCAGAAGATCAGGCAGGGGATGACCAGGGGGCGCAGCAGGCGGCGCGCGCCGGCGTAGTCCAGCGGCGCGTTCAGCGCCGCAATCGTGGCGGGAGCGAGCAGGGCGTCGGGCATGGGCGTCTCCAGCGATGGATCGGGCGGATGGGCTGGGCGGCTATAATGCGTGTATTCTAGCAGCCGGCGGCCGCTTGTCCACTTTTGGGCTTTGGGATTGCGCCTGCCGTTTTTGCGACGGCCCCGGCGCGGCGAGGAGGATTGATGGACCGAACCGATGAGACTGATCCCGAGTTCGACAGCTTTGCGCGCCGGATGGGCGCTGTGTTCGGCGAGGACGGCCGGCGCTGGATGGGCGAGCTGCCGGACCGGCTGGCCGCCGCCGCGGCGCGCTGGGATCTGGCGCTGGGCGAGCCGGTCGCCCGCCTGTCCTTCAACTATGTCACGGCGGCGACCACCGCCGCCGGCGAGCGGATTATCCTCAAGCTGGGCGTGCCGCGCGACGAGCTGCGCTGCGAGATCGACGCCCTGCGGCTGTACGACGGACGCAGCGCCGTGCGCCTGCTGGACGCTGACGCGGCCGAGGGCGCGCTGCTGCTGGAGCGCTTGGAGCCGGGCGCCCGGCTGAAAACGCTGTTTCCCGAGCGCGACGAGGAGGCGACCGCCATCGCCGCTGGGCTGATGCGCCGCATCTGGCACGCGCCGCCGCCCGGCCATTCGTTCCCCCACGTCAGCTCCTGGATCGCCGGGCTGGCCGATCTGCGCCCCCACTACGGCGGCACCACCGGGCCGTTCCCGGCGCGGCTGGTCGATCAGGCCGAGCGGCTGTTCGCCGAGCTGCTGGCCGATCCGCATCCGCCCGTGGTGCTGCACGGCGATATGAACCACGAAAATATGCTCTCCGCCGAGCGCGAGCCGTGGCTGGTGATCGACCCCAAGGGCGTGATCGGCGAGCCGGAGTACGAGGTCGGCGCGCTGATTCGCAATCCGCAGCCGATCTATCAGGATTTCCGTGACATGGGCCGGCTCCAGTCCCGGCGCCTGGACATGCTGGCCGAGCAGCTTGGCTTCGATCGCCAGCGCCTCTGGGCCTGGAGCTTCGCCCAGCTCATCCTCTCGATGTGGTGGAATGTCGAGGACGGCGCGCCTTTCACCGGCCAGCGCGACCTGGCGGTGGCGGAGGTGCTGAGCGGGCTGGGATGAAGGGCTATCGGCTGCCGGTTATCGGGCCAATCCTCAAGACGCCGCCCGTTTCATCTCACGCCAAACGCCCTGGCGCCTGGCCCGCCAGCTGATAGCCGATAGCTGATTAAATCTCCTCCAGCACCGCCCGGGCCGGCGCGCCGTCGCTGCCCTGGAGCTTGAGCGGCAGGCAGAGCAGGCGGTAGGCGCCGGGGGCGGCCTGGCTCAGATCGAGGCCTTCCAGCACGGCGACGCGGGCGCCGAGCAGGATCTGGTGGGTCGGGTTGTGCTCCTCGGCCTCGAACGATTCGATCGACAGGTAATCGATGCCGATCAGGCGCAGGCCGCGCTCGACGACCCAGCGGGCGGCGCTGCTGTCCAGGGCGCGGAACTCGGTGTGGAAGCGCAGCGGCCGCTCCGCCCAGTGGGCCGAGTTGGCGGTTTTGAGCAGCAGGCGCTCGGTGCCGGGGGCGACGCCGGCCCGCTCCAGCTCCTCGGCGCTGATCCTGCCGGAGCCCGCCAGCTCCACCACCTGGCACGGCCCGACGAAGCGCTCCAGCTCCAGCTCGTGCACGGCGATGTCGTCGGGGATGAAATGGAGCGGGGCGTCGACGTGGGTGCCGGTGTGGACGCCGGCGTTCAGGCGCGAGACATTGGCGGCCGAGCCCTCCTCGATCTTGGCCTCGCGCTCCAGCGAGACGCTCGGATCGCCCGGCCAGGTCGGCAGGTCGTTGGACACGGCGACGGAAATATCGATCAATCGGCCCATGCGTGGATCTCCTATCTGAACAGCGAATGCGGGCGCCGGCGCCGGCTCAGGCGACGGGCTCTGCGGCGGCCTCGGCGGCCTCGGGCGCCAGCTGCCTGGCGTTGAGCACGCTGTAGACCGCCAGGCTCTGGCTGCGGCCGCGGATCTCGATCTCGGCGAGAGGGTGCCCGGCGGCGAAATCGGCCCCCGCTGCCTCGACGACCTCGCGCGAGACCAGCAGCTGGCAGTGCAGCTCCTTGGTCGCCTGCTCCAGCCTGGCGGCGATGTTCACGGCGTCGCCGATCGCGGTCAGGTGCTTGGCGTGCTTGTAGCCCATCTCGCCCACGACGACATGGCCGCAGTGGATGCCGATGCCGATCTGGAGCGGCGCGTCAAGGTCGGCCTTGAGCTGGATATTGAGCGTGTCGAGCTGGGCGGCCATGGCGGCGGCGGAGTCCAGCGCCTGGCGGCAGCCGGTCGCCAGGTCGCTCTCCAGGCCGAACAGCGCCATGATCCCGTCGCCGATGAACTTGTCGAGGTAGCCGCCGGCGGCCTCGATCGCCTGGCCCATGGTCTGGAAATACTGGTTGAGGATGAAGACCGTGTCGTAGGGCAGCTTGTGCTCCGACAGGGCGGTGAAGCCGCGCAGATCGGCGAACAGGATGACCGCCTCTTTGTCGGTGCCCTGCTGGATCGCGGTCTTGGGCAGGCTTTCGCGGGCGCTGACATCCGGCGGCAGCAGCTGGCGGACGACGACATCGCCCTGGGGCACGGCCTGGCAGGCCAAGCGCACATTGCGGGCGGCGCCGATCCGCTTGAGCACCCGCAGCTCGGCCTCGTCCGGCGGCGCCAGGTGCTTGCCCCCGGCGATGATCTGGACGCGGCAGGTCGAGCAGCGCCCGCGCCCGCCGCAGACGTGGGCGTGGGGCAGATTGTTTTGCAGGCTGGCCTCCAGCAGGGTCGCGCCCTTGGCGATCGGCACCGTGGCCTGGCCCAGGTACTCGACCCGCACCGTGTTGCGCCGCTTCTGGACCGCCAGGACGGCGGCGCGGGCCGCGAAGCCGGCGGCGACCAGCCCGACATACCAGCTGACGAACTGATCGGCGGCGCTTGGCTCGCTCAGGTCGACGCCGCGCGGGTTGCTGACCCGCATGACCGATTCAATCCAGTACTCGTTGTTGGCCATCCGCAGCGCCTCGCGCGAGGCGACGATGATCCCGGCCAGCGCCAGGATCGGCAGGATGATCGCCAGGCCCTGGAGCGGGTAGCGGATGCGCTCGTAGCCGGCTTTCTGGCGCAGGTAGCCGTGCAGCCCCAGGCAGCCGTGCAGCCAGACGATCGTCAGCATCGCGACCAGGATCGGCTGGACGCCGCGCGAGGAGGTCAGGTAGAAGGCGTAGGTGTCGTTGACGCCGAGGAAGGTGCTGGCGACGCGGGTGCGGTAGATGTGGTTGGTCAGCAGCACCGGGATCGCCAGGCCGGTCAGCAGCTGGAGCCACTCGGCGCGCTTCAGCCCGCGGTAGGTTTTGCGGGTCAGCAGCTTGCGCAGCGCCAATCCGAGATGAACCAGCAGGCTGACCGGCACGACCCAGAACAGCAGCGGGCTGCGCCAGATCCCCAGGAACAGCAGCCGCGCCCGCTCGATGGCGTTGATGCCGAAGATTCCCACTGCATGGTTGACCAGGTGGGTGAAGGCGTAGAGCAGCAGCGCGAGGCCGGTGATGAGGTGCAGGCCGGCCAGCCCGGAGCGGAGGCGGGTCAAGGGCGGGTCTCCACAATGGTCGCCGAGGTAGCAACGTCGTGCTGGCATTATATGGGAAAACGGTTCCGCTGTCAGATGAGGGGTCAGGGATCGGGGATCGGGGATCGGGGATCGGGGATCGGGCGGGCGCCCGCGGGGCAGGGATCGGGGCCGGCCGCGAAGCTGTTTCGGGGTTTCTAGCGGCGCCCGCCTTCCCGACGTTCGGCCTGACCCCTGACCCCTGACCCCTACTCCCCCGCCCCCTACTCCCCCGCCCCCCGGATCTCGCTGCGGTGCCAGGCGTGGATCTGGCCGGGCAGGGCGACGCGGTAGGCCGGGCCGACGGGCGTGGGCTCGCAGCCGACGCCGCCGATCAGGCAGACAGCCTCGGCGGCGAGCAGATCGAGCAGCCAGCGTTCGCGGAGGGCGGGCGGGGCCAGGAGTTGGCGCGTCAGGCGGGCGAGCCAGGCGGCGGCCCAGCCGGATTCGATCAGCGTGGCCGGCTCGGCTTCCAGGGCGCCGGCGGCGCTGTAGGCCGCGCGCTGCTCCGGCGTGGGCGGCGCGGCGGGGCCGGCGACCAGGT
>DASWWB010000686.1:0-3022 GCA_036406115.1 Herpetosiphonaceae bacterium | reverse complement strand
CACCACCCGCGCCTCGGGCGTGGCCGGCTCGATCTTGGCCGAAAAACTGTGGGCGGCGATCGCGTGGCGGATCCCGTCGAGGTGCTCGGCGGGATAGCCGTGCTCGGCCAGCAGCGCGGCGGCCCGGTCGGCGGCCAGCCGCGAGGCCTGGGCGCGGATTGGCGAGTCCTTGGGGACGCTGACGCAATCGTGGAGCCAGGCGGCCGGCACGACGACGGCGGGATCGGCTCCTTCGCCAGCGGCCAGGGCTTTGGCAACGGCCACCACGCGATGGATATGGGCGAGATCGTGGGCGGCGTCGGCGGCCGCCATTTCAGCGCGGACCAGCCGCTCGAACAGCGGCTCCCAGCGCTCCAGGTCGATGGTCATGGCGGTTGGCTTCTCGCTTGCGCGGCGCCGGCCCCGGGATGGCGCCGGCGCCGCCGCGCTACAGGATGCCCACGTCGGAGTTGTCGCCCAGCATCAGGCGGTAGGCCTTGGGCTTGATCGGCGAGGTGTGGATTTTCACGTTGCGGCCGATCAGACTATCTTCCAGCCGGTGCGGGATCTTGATGATCTCGCTGTTCTCCAGCACGATCGAGTGCTCGACCTCGCTTTCCTCGATCCGGCAGTGATGGTAGATCGAGGTGAAGGGGCCGATGTAGGCGTTGACGATCCTGGTGTTCTCGCCGATGATCGCCGGCCCGCGGATCACGCTGTTGATGATCTCGGCGCCGCGTTCGATCGTCACTTTGCCGACGATCTGCGAGTCCCGGTCGACGTAGCCTTCGATCTTCGGCTCCAGCTCCTCCAGGACCAGCCGGTTGGCGTCGAGCATATCGGAGCGCTTGCCGGTGTCGATCCACCAGCCCTCGTGGATGTAGGGGAAGACCCGGTAGTCGTGCTCGACCAGCCACTGGATCGCGTCGGTGATCTCCAGCTCGCCGCGCCAGGAGGGCTTGATCGCCTCGACGGCCTCCCAGATGTGCGAGTCAAACAGATAGATGCCGACCAGCGCCAGGTCGGAGCGCGGCTGGCGCGGCTTCTCGGTCAGGCGCTCGATCGTGCCGTCGGGGTGCAGCTCGGCGACGCCGTACTGCTGGGGATTCTGGACCTTTTTGAGCACGATCTGGGCGTTGCGATCGGAGTTGGAGAACTCGCGCAGCAGGCCGGCGATGCCGCCCTCGATGCAGTTGTCGCCGAGAAACAGGGCGAACTTATCGTCGCCGATGAACTCGCGGCTGATCTTGACCGCGTGGGCCAGGCCCAGCGGCGCCTCCTGGGGGATGTAGGTGATGCGCGCGTTCCAGCGCTTGCCATCGCCGACGGCGGACATGATTTCCTGGGCGGTGTCGCCGACGACAATCCCGATCTCATCGATGCCGGCCTCGCGCAGCGCTTCGATCGCGCGGAACAGCACGGGCTTATTGGCGACAGGCACGAGCTGCTTGGCGCTGGTATAGGTGATGGGGCGCAGGCGCGTGCCTTTGCCGCCGCTCAAGACAAGACCCTTCATTGCGAACCAGCCTCCTTGGTGGCGTGAGTCAGTGGTTTCCGGTTGACGTGCATTGTACCCGACAACGGCGATCACAAACGCGGCGGCCAGTTTCCGCAGAAACTGGCCGCCGCGCGTGGTTGGTTGGGCGAAGCCTAGCGGTAGGGCCGCAGGGCGCCGTAGTAGTGGCCCATCCAGTACGAGCTGTAGATGTTGACCGCCTGCACGCCGCCGCGCGGGGTGGTGGCGTTGACCATCGTCCCGCCGCCGACATAGATGCCGACGTGGGTGATGCCCGGGCCGGCGGTGTTGGCGTAGAACAGCAGGTCGCCGGGCTGGAGGCTGTCCAGGCTGACGAACGAGCCGTAGGCGCTGCTGTACTGGCCGCGGGCGCTGTGCGGCAGCGACACGCCGATCTGGCGGTAGAGGAAGCGGGTCAGGCCGCTGCAATCGAAGCCGCGCGGGCTCTCGCCGCCCCAGGCGTAGGGCGAGCCGACGTAGTTCCAGGCCAGCGAGGCCACGTCGCCGCTCGCGGCGCCGGCGGGCTGGGCGGCCCGGGGGGCTGCGGCGGGCTTGGCCTTGGGCGCAGCCGGCTTCGGCTTGGGCAGCGCGGGGATGTTGTCGGTGTAGGGCACGCGGCGCCGGATGAAGCTGGAAACATCGACCAGCTCGGCGGAGACCCAGCCCTTGGTGCCTTTGGCGGTCTGGACCTTGAACCACTCGCCGTGAGTGGCCAGCAGCGTCAGCTCGGCGCCCTGGGCCAGCTTGCCCAGCGAGCCGAACTTGGTGTCAGGGCCTTCGCGCAGGTTCACGCTGCTGTCGCTCAAAGTGCCGACCAGCGCCGGATCCGAGGACGGGATGGACTCGGCGACCGAGACGCGCTCGGCAACGCCGGCCTGCATCCCGAGGAATTCCTGCGAGACCCAGCCGACCGTGCCTTTGGCGGTCTCGACCTGGTACCAGCCGCCGTACTGCGTCAGCAGGGCGACTTCGCTATCGACGCCCAGCTTGCCCAGGCTGATGTACTCGGTGCCGGGGCCGTCGCGCAGGTTCAGATTGTCCTGGGCGATTGTCGCCACTTTGGCCGGCGGCAGGACCGGCAGCTCGGCCGGCGCCGGCAGTTGCTCGGCGGCGGCGCTGTCGAGGTCGAGCACTTCCAGCGAGAGCCAGCCGGACTGGCCGCCCTCGGTCTGGACCTGGACCCAGCCCTCGTGGTGGGCGGTGACGGTCACTTTGGTGCCGGCGGTCAGCTTGTCGATGCGATCGAATTCGGTCTTGGGGCCTTTGCGCAGGTTCGCCAGATCGGCGCTGACGCTGGCTTGGGCGCTGGCCGGCGCGGCCGGGGCGCTCAGGGTCTCCAGATCCTCGGGCATGGCGACCGGTACGATCAGCGCGTCCTCGCCGAGCGGGGCGTCGCCGACGGTTGGCGCTTCGGTCGGCGCCGAGGCCAGGCCGGGCTCGTTGCGATTGGACTGGACGCTCACGCCCAGCAGCGGTTTGGGCTGCGCGTAGGAGGCGACGGCGGCGACAACGGGAGCCTTGGGCTCG
>DASWWB010000685.1:0-4811 GCA_036406115.1 Herpetosiphonaceae bacterium | reverse complement strand
GCTGCCCGCCGCGCGCCGGGGTTTCGTCGAGCAGCCGGTCGAGCGCCGCCGCCAGCTCGCCCAACCCGGCGCCGGTGCGGGCCGACACGGCGACGACCGGCGCGTCAGCCAGCAGCGTCCCCGCCAGCAGGTCGCCCAGCTCCTCGCGCATCAGCCCCAGCCACTCGTCGTCGACGAGGTCGCGCTTGGTCAGCACGACCAGGGCGCGCTCGATGCCCAGCAGGTCGATGATGTGCAGGTGCTCGATGGTCTGCGGGCGGGCGCCCTCGTCCGCCGCCACGACCAGCAGCGCCGCGTCCAGCCCGCCGACGCCCGCCAGCATGTTTTTGATGAACCGCTCATGGCCCGGCACGTCCACCAGGCTGATCCGCCGGCCGGAGGGCAGATCCAGCCAGGCGAAGCCCAGGTCGATCGTCATTTCGCGGCGCTGCTCCTCCTCCCAGCGGTCGGGGTTGATGCCAGTCAGGGCCTGCACCAGGGTCGATTTGCCGTGGTCGACGTGGCCGGCGGTGCCGATCGTATACATAGGGCTCCTTGCTGGGGCGCCTCCCCCCGCCCTCCTGCGGAGGGAGCGCAAGGGGGATTTCCCCCTTGCAACCCCCGATATTTAGTCGGTTTGTGTTGTTAGTTTGCGTGTTTCCATGTTCGCCGTCCGGTGCCGGCGCCCGCCTGGTCGCGGCGACGGGGCTGCGTGCCGTTTTAGGCGGTTCAGCGCATCATCTTTTTGAGATAGATTCTGCGGCGGCTTGGCGGTGCGAGCGCGGCGGGAAGCCGCTTCGCCGGCCCTGACAGCTGACAGCCGATAGCTGATAGCCCATCACCCCTACTCTCCGGCTGGCACATAAGAGGCTGAACCAGCCGCCGAGCGCCAATCCCGCCGCCGCCAGGCCGCCGAGCTGGCGATTGGTGCCCGGCCGCCCCCGATCGTCGAGCGCACCCAGGCGGTCGGGCGGCTGCGGGCTGATCCGAACCGCCCAGGCCCAGGCGCCAAGCCCCGCCAGCGCCGCCAGGCCGATCAGCGGCGTGACGCGCTGGATCTCGAATCGGGTTTGGGCCAGGGCCAGCAGCGCCAGGCCGATCAGCGCCGGCCAGGCCGGTCCCGGCCGCTTCAATCGCTCGCTCATGGATGGACCTTCCGCGCCTTGACGAGAATATTGACGAATGAGGCGCCGGGCGGCGGCGCCGGGCCGTCGTTGCGCCGATCGGCCCAGTAGATCAGCCGCCGGGCCAGGCTGAACGGATCGGCGCCCGCCGGCCGCTCTAGCCCGCGCAGCCGATCGGCGCGGCGCCGCCAGGCCGCCGGCAGCAGCCCGCGCTCCAGCAGCGGCTTGCCCAATCCGTAGACCAGATACGGCACGCAGGGCAGCGCGTAGTGTGTCGCCTCCTCGCAGCGCTCGATCCGCCAGCCTGCCGCCGCCAGCGCGGCGCGCAGCCGCTCCGGTGTGTAGAGCCGCTGGTGATGCTCCCAGATCCCGCCGAAAGCCGCGCGGCGCAGGGGCGGCCGGCCGAGGGCGTCGTTCAGCTTGTTGATCGGGTCCCACCAGGCGGGATAGTTGGCGTGGGGCACCGAGAGCGCCAGCGTCGCCCCGGGCCTGGCGACCCTCCACAGCTCGCGCAGCGCGGCCGCGTCGTCGGGCAGGTGCTCCAGCACCTCGGAGAGCAGGATTTTATCGAAGGCGGCGTCGGCGCAGGGCAGGCGGGCCATGTCGCCGGCGGCCAGCCGGGCTTCGGAAACGCTGCGCCCGGCTTCGCGCAGCCGCGCGCGATCCGTGTCGAGCGCGACCACCGTCAGCCGCCGGAGCGCAGTCATGGCCAGGGCGTAGAAGCCGTAGCCGCAGCCGCCGTCGAGCACCGTATCGCCGTCGCGCAGCTCCAGGTCGGCCAGCAGGCGCAGGGCGCGGCGGCGGTAGGCGGGGTCGGCCTCGTTGCTGAGCAGCCGCTCAAGCAGCGCCCGGTCGGCCTCCGCCCGGGACGGATCGGGTGCGACAGCCGGCTCAGCGGCGCTTGCGACGGGCGCCGCCATCGGCCCGCGCCTCCTCGGCCCGCCCGGCGAGCAGCGCCTCGAACACCGCCTCGTATTGGCTGAGCGTGCGGCTGGTGGAGAACACCCGCTCCACCGCCGCGCGGCTGATCCGGTAGGCTGCCGGCTGGCGCAGCACCGCGAGCAGCCCCGCCGCCAGCGCCTCGGGGCTATGGGGCGCGACCAGCAGCCCGCCGCCGGTTTCGCGCACCACGACCCGCGCCCCCGGGATGTCGGCGGCGACGAGCGGCGTGCCGGCCAGCAAGGACTCGATCTGGACCATGCCCAGGCAGTCGCTGCGGCTCGGCAGGGCGAACACATCGCACATCGCGTAGAAATTCGCCAGGCGCTGCTGGTCGCGCAGCAGCCCCAGCTCGACGATCCGCCCCCGGTTGCGCTCGATCAGCGGCAGGCAGCGGCCGTAGAAATCCTCGTAGGCGATGTGGTGCTCGCCGGCGAAGACAAAGCGCGCCTCGGGCAGCTCGGCGGCGACGAGCGGCATGGCCTTGAGCAGGTAATCGAAGCCCTTCTCCTCGACGAAGCGGCCGGCGAAGCCCACCAGCGGCCGGCCCGCCAAGCCCAGCTCGCCGCGCCAGCGCTCGACCTCCGCCGGCTGTGGCGCTGGCAGCTCGACCGGCGGGTAGATGTAGCTCAGCTTGCCGGCGAAGCGGCGCAGGAACGGGGAGTGGCCGGCGTAGTCGCGGCTGTAGGCGCTGATCGCCGTCGCCAGCTTGCCGGCCAGGACCATCTGGCCCGTCACCAGCCGCTGGACCAGCTGGTTGAACCAGCCGGCGGGCATCACCAGGTCGCCGTGGTGGGTCAGCAGCAGCGGCCGCCGCAGCAGCCGGCAGAGCCCGGCCACCAGCAGCGCCTCAAGCTGGGGCGTGTGGATCTGCACCACATCGTGTTCGCGGATCAGGCGGGCCGCGGCTAGCGGGAAGGCCGGCGAGATCATGCCGCGGCTGATCCGGGCCAGCGGCAGCAACCGCACCACCCGCACCCCGTTCAGCAGTTCGTCGCGGGGCAGCGCGGCGCTGTGGCGGGTCGTCAGCACCGTCACCTGATGGCCGCGCGCCGCCAGGCCCTCGGCGACCCGCTGGGCGTGCATGGTCAGCCCGGTCCAGTGCGGGGCGTAGTAGGTCAGGATGGCGAGAATCTTCACGCGGCGGTCCCCTGGCTAGCGTTTCGGCCTTGCATTATAGCCCAAGTGCGGGCGCGGAATCAGTCGTCAGTCGTCAGTCGTCAGGCCGTGCTGAGGAGCGCAGAGGCTAACGAAGCCTCCACCTGGCCCCATATCATCTCTGACGACTGACGACTGGCCCATCTGTTCTAAATTCACCCTTGACAATCCGGCTGTGGTGGCTATAATTCACCTATAGGTTAATTAACCCGGAGGTGAAATGGCAGAGGATCGACTCAGCGCAATCTTCGCGGCCCTGGCCGACCCGACGCGCCGAGCCATCCTGGCGCGATTGGCCCAGGGCGCGGCGACGGTCAGCGAGCTGGCCCGCCCGTTCTCGATCAGCGCGCCGGCCGTGACCAAGCATCTCAAGGTGTTGGAGCATGCCGGACTGATCACCCGCAGCCGCGACGCCCAGTGGCGCCCGTGCCAGCTCGACACGGCGCCGCTCCAAGAAGTGGCTGATTGGATGGAGCCCTACCGCCGGATCTGGGAAGGGCGTTTCGACCGACTGGAAGCCTATCTGCGAGATTTGCAAGCAAAGGAGCCCAAGGATGACCCAGCACACGACAACCGAGGCGACGAACGCGACGACCACTGACGAGCGCGAGCTGGTGATCAGCAGGCTGCTCGACGCCCCGCGCAGCCTGGTCTGGCAGGCCTGGACCGATCCGCGCCACGTGGCCGCCTGGTGGGGCCCGCACGGCACCACCACGCCGGTCTGCGAGATGGACGTGCGCCCCGGCGGCGTCTTCAAGACGCTGATGCGCGACGGCGATGGCAACGAGTACCCGACCGCCCACCTCTTTCTGGAGGTCGCCGAGGGCGAGCGCCTGGTCTTCACCGACGCCTACGAGCCCGGCTGGAAGCCCTCCGAGAAGCCCTTCCTGACCGTCGTCCTCGCGTTCGAGGAGGCCGAGGGCGGCACCCTGCTGACCTCGACCGCCCGCCACTGGTCGGTCGCCGACCGCCAGACCCACGAGGAGATGGGCTTCTACGACGGCTGGGGCCAGAGCCTGGAGAAATTCGAGGCGGTGGTGGCGAATCTCGTGCAGCAGCAAGGAGCCTAGCGATGACTGAGCAGACAAACGACGCCGCCCTCGGCCTGGCGGTCAGCAGGACGCTCGCCGCGCCGCGCGAGCTGGTCTACCGGATGTTCACCGAGCCGCAGCACGCCGCCCAGTGGTTCGCCCCGCCCGAGTGCGCCGCCCGCTGCGAGATGGATGTGCGGCCCGGCGGCGCCTATCGCATCATCATCCAAGTGCCGGGCGCCGAGATCCCGATCAAAGGCGTCTACCTGGAGGTCGATCCGCCGGCCCGGCTGGTCTACACCGAGGATCTGAGCGAGCATCCCGCCGAGTGGCTGGCCGAGACCGAGGGCAAGCTGCGCGGGCTCGGCGGCACGCTGGCCGCCGAGTATCTGGTGACCGTCACCTTCGAGGAGCGGGGCGCCGGCACCGAGGTCACGCTGAGCTACGCCTTTCGGGACGAGGCCGAGCGCGCCGCCCACGAGCAGGCCGATTGGCTGGCGGGCTACCGGCTGGGCCTGGAGCGGCTGGACGCCTATCTGGCCAGCCTCGGCTAGGCGCCGCAGATGGCGAGGGCGAAAGG
>DASWWB010000684.1:0-5121 GCA_036406115.1 Herpetosiphonaceae bacterium | reverse complement strand
GCCCGACGCCAGTCAGCCAGTCAGCCCGGCGGCCCGGCTGGCAGGCGCCCCGGCCTGGCTGCGCGACCGGCGGGTGCTGGCCGGGCTGATCGGTGTGCCGCTGCTCGTGATCGCCCTGGTCCTGGCGACCAGCGGCGGCGGCGAGCAGGATGCGGCGACCGGCGCCGGCGCCACCCCAAGCGCGACGGTGATCCCCAGCGCCGCGAGCGACCCCTCCACCGCCCCGGCGACCTCCCCGGCCGGCGAGGTCTCGGCAGTGACCGCAGAGCCCCCCGCCAACCCCGAGCCGACCAGCCCGGCCGAGCTGGCCGGCGAGGTGGCGGTCGAGAACGCCTTCGAAAACGGCAACTGGCGGGACGGATCCGCCGCCAGCTTTCAGGATGGCCGCTACCGTCTGGCCAGCGGGCAGACCTACTACCGCCAAGCCTCGGGCGACTTGCCCAACGGCGATGTGGCGATCACGCTCAATGTCGAGCCGCTCCAGGGCCAGGCCGGCATCGCCTTCGGCCTGACTGGCCTCGACGACCACTACCGCCTGCTCAGCGCGCCCGACGGCAGCTGGAGCCTGGAGCGCCGCTTCGGCAGCCGCACGCCGATCCCGATCGCCAGCGGCTCAGGCGCCGGCACGGGCCGCCTGGCCCTCGTCCTGCGCGGCGCCCAGGCCAAGGTCTATTTCAACGACGCGCTGCTGGCCGAGGCTGATCTGCCCAGCCAGCCCTCGCGCAAGTACGGCGTGATCCTGGTGCCCGGCGACGGCGGCGAGGCGCTGTTCGACACGCTGACGGTGCGCGCGGCGCCGTGAAGTAGGGGGTCAGGGATCAGGGAAACGGGGGTCAGGGATCGGGGATTGGCCTTGAAGCAATGTGGCGCTTCGGCGGCGCCCGCCTCCTCGCCGTCCGGCCTGATCCCTGATCCCTCTGATGGCCTCGAAGCAGCGCGGCGCTTCGGCGGCGCCCGTCTCTTTCCCGTCCGGCCTGATCCCTGACCCCTGATCCCTCTGATTCGCGGCGGCATGAATTTTGATACCATGGAGCCGGACTCATCTAACAGGAGGACTGGCCCGATGCTTAGCCCAGCAGTGCAGGACGCGCTCAACGAGCAGGTCAACCACGAATTCGAATCCGCCTACATTTACCTTTCGATGGCGGCCTACTGCGACTCGATCAATCTTCCCGGCGCCGCCCACTGGATGCGGCTCCAGTGGCAGGAGGAGCTGACCCACGCCACCAAGCTGTTCGATTTCATCAGCGATCGCGGCGGGCGGGCGCTGCTCAAAGCCATCCCCCAGCCGCCGACGGAGTTCGGCTCGGCCCTGGAGGTCTTCGAGACCGCGCTGGGCCACGAGCGCAAAATCACCGCCCTGATCAACCAGCTCTATGATCTGGCGGTCCGCGAGCGCGACTATCCGACCCAGAGCCTGCTCCAGTGGTTCGTCAACGAGCAGGTCGAGGAGGAGAAATCCGCCACCGAGGTCGTCGAGAAGCTGCGCCTGATCGGCGAGCAGGGCGCCATGCTCTTTATGCTCGACCAGCAGCTCGCGGCGCGCCAGGCGGAGGCGGGGGCGTAGGGATCAGTGATCAGGGATCAGTGATCAGGGATCAGGGATCAGGGATTGATCGTCCGCGCGGCGCCCCGGCGACGCCCGACATCTGCCCCCTCCGGCCTGACCCCTGACCCCTGACCCCTGATTTGCATTAACCCCGACATCCCGTATCATGCTGCCTAGCAGCGCACGGGTGTTCGCGCTGGATGTCCGAGGGTGTGCATGGCGGCGGCTGATCCTGTTCCATCGCGGCGCGTCAAGCGGTCGCTTCATCGCCAGCTGGTCGGCCTGCTGCTGGCGGTCGGCCTGTTTCCGCTGATCGCCATGATCGGGCTTTCGAGCAATCTGCTGCTGCCGGCGCTCAACCGCCAGGTCGAGGGCTCGCTGGAGGAGCTGGCGGCCTCGTCCGGCGACAAGCTGGACCGCACGCTGGCCGACCGCTACGGCGATGTCCAGGCGCTGGCCTCCTCGGACGGCGCGCTGGCGATGGATCCCCTGCGCATCCTCCCCCTCATGGCCCGCATGACCCAGATCTACTCCCCGTTTTACCGGCTGATGCTGGTGGCCGACAGCGAGGGCCGGCTCATCGCCGCCAGCCGCGTCCGGCCGGACGGCTCGTTTCTCGACAGCGACGGCCTGCTGGGCCAGTCGGCGCTCGGCGAGGCCTGGTTCGAGGCCTGGCGCTCCCGCGCGCTCAAGCGCGGCACAACCTTCGTCGAAGATGTCCACGCCGACGCCAGGGTGGCCGGGCTGTACGGCGACGAGGGCTACGTGGTCGGCTTCTCGCACGGCATTTTCGATCAATCCGGCACGCTGATCGGCGTCTGGCTGAGCCTGGTCGATTGGAACAGCGCCCAGGCGATCGTCAGCGAGTTCGAGACGCGGCCGCACTCGCAGGGCGCCGCCAGCGTCAATCTGACGATCGTCAGCAAGGAGGGCCTGGTGCTGGCCGGCGGCGCGCCTGATGAGATTTTGCGCGCCCGCTTCGACGAACGCCGCTATCCCGACCATCTGCTCCGCCGCGCCGCCTCGCGCGGCTACCGCGGCTTCCCCAGCCTCGGCTGGACGATCATCGCCTCCCAGGAGCGGGGCGAGGCGCTGGCGATTGTCAACCAGCTGCTGCGCCAGACCATCATCGTCGCCGTCGTCAGCGGCGCGCTGGTGATCGGCATCGGGCTGCTGGCCGCCCGCCAGCTCACCAGGCCCATGCTAGCGCTCCGCCAGGGCGCCGAGCGGATCGCCGGCGGCGATTTGCGCGTCAGCGTGCCGGCGGGCGACGACGAGCTGGGCCAGGTCGGCGCCGCCTTCAACAGCATGACCGGCCAGCTGCGCGAGCTGTACGCCAGCCTGGAGGAGAAGGTCGAGCTGCGCACCACCGAGCTGGCCGGCTCCGAGGCCCGCTACCGCGCCCTGCTGGAGCAGACCCAGATGGCGCTGTCGGAGACCGAGGCGCTCTACGGCGTCACCCGCTCGCTGATCGGCTTTGACTCGCTGACCGACGTGCTCCAGACCGTCGTCGACGGCGTGGTCGACGCGCTCGGCGCTGACGCCGCCGCCCTGTTCACCATCGATCTGATCGAGCGGCGGATCGGCCACAGCGTCGCCGCCGGGCGCTTCGCCGAGCGCGTCACCGGCATCAGCTTCGATGAGCTGCTGGCCGGCCTGACCGGCTGGGCGCTGCGCGAGCTGAAGCCGGCGCTGTCGCCGGGCACCGCGCCCGACCCGCGCGAAGATCCGACGATCAGCGAGCGGCGGCGGGGTTCGGGCACCGGCTCGGTGATCGTCGTGCCGCTGATCTACCGCGACATGCCGCTCGGCACGCTGAACGCCGTCAACCGGCTGGACCAGCGCGAGTTCACCCAGCACGATGTCGAGCTGATGGTCGCGCTGGCCAACCAGGCGGCGGTCGCGATCGAGAACGTGCGCTTGTTCGAGGACGCCCAGCGCCGCGCCCAGGAGGCCGAGACGCTCCAGCAGGCCGGCGCGGTGGTCGCCGCCGCCCTGCGCCAGGACAAGGCGATCGACCGCATCTTGGAGCAGCTGGCGCGGGTCATCGCCTACGACAGCGCCTCGGTCCAGCTGCTGCGCGGCGGCGAGCTGGAGATTGTCGGCGGGCGCGGCTTCGCCAATCCCGGCCGGGTCGTCGGCACCCGCCTGCCGGTCCCCGGCCCCAATCCCAACACGGTGGTGATCCAGGAGCGCCAGCCGCATATCGTCGACGATGTCGGCAGCGTCTATCCCAACTTCACCGCCAAGAACAAGCCTGGCAGCCATGTTCGCTCCTGGCTGGGCGTGCCGCTGATCGTCCACGACCGGATCCTGGGCCTGGTGACGGTCGACAAGCTCCAGGCCTGCTTCTTCACGACCGAGCATGCCCGGCTGGCCGCCGCCTTCGCCGACCACGTCGCGGTCACGATCGAGAACGCCCATCTTTTCGGCGCCGCCCAGCAAGAGCTGGAGGAGCGGCGGCGGGTCGAGGAGGCGCTGCGCCAGCACCAAGAGCGGCTGGAGGAGCAGGTCGCCGCCCGCACCGCCGAGCTGCAAGCCCTGGCCGCCCAGCTGAGCGAGAAAAACCGCCATCTGCGCAACGACATCACGCTGGCCCGCGACATCCAGCTCGGCCTGCTGCCGGACGAGGCGCCCTGGGATCCGCGCCGGCTGGAGGCGGCCGGCGTCTCGCTGCCGGCCTCCGAGGTCGGCGGCGACTTCTTCGCCTACATCACGCCGCCCGACGAGCAGCTGGCGGCGGTGGCGATCGGCGACATCTCGGGCAAGGGCGTCGGCGCCGCCCTGCTGATGGCCCTGGTCTCCAGCGCGATCGAGACCCACGCCCGCAACCGCCTGGCGCCGGGCGAGCTGCTGACCCTGCTCAACGCCCAGCTCACGCCGCGGCTCAAGGCCAATCATATGAACGCGGCGGTGATGCTGGTCCAGTTCGATCTGGAGCGGCGGCTGCTGCGGGTCGCCAACGCCGGCATGATCGCGCCGGTGCTGCTGCGCGGCGGCGCCATGGCCTACGTCGACGCCTACGGCCTGCCGCTCGGCTCGCTGCCCGGCGCCCAGTACGCCGAGGCCCAGCTCGCGCTTGAGCCAGGCGACGCGCTGGTGCTGGTCAGCGACGGGATCGTCGAGGCCCACAACGCCGAGCAGGCGCTGTTCGGCTTCGAGGGGCTGGAGGAGACGCTGGCCGGCTACCGGCCCGGGCAGCGGATCGAGCAGCCGATCCACGATTTGATTATCCGGGTGGCGCGTTTCAGCGGCCAGGTCGAGCAGCACGACGATATGACGATCGTGGTCCTGCGCCCCCATTTTGACGCAGACACAGGATCCGCCGCATGACAAGCTCACCCCCGCCGTTCCGCGATCTGCTGCGGACCTATCTCGCGCCGCTGCGGGGCCGGGCGGCCCTGCTGCTGCTCTCGCTCCTCGCCTCGATCGCCCTGGAGCTGGTCAACCCCCAGATCCTGCGCTCGTTCATCGACCGCGCCCAGGCCGGCGCCCCGCCCTCCGAGCTGACCGGCCTTGCCGGGCTGTTCCTCGGCCTTGCGCTGGCCTTCCAGCTAATCACGATCGCCCAA
>DASWWB010000683.1:0-9761 GCA_036406115.1 Herpetosiphonaceae bacterium | reverse complement strand
GCTCGGGCTCGCGCCAGGGCAGCACCGGCCCCTCCGGCGCCACGAACAGGGTCGCGTGGTGGCTGGCCTCGGGGACATAGAACAGCGCGCCGCCGATCAGCTCCCCGGCGCGCTCCAGGCCCAGGTGCAGCGCCCGGTAGCCGCGGACGCGCTTGAACTCGGCCCAGCGCAGCGATTGCATGGCGCCGCTGGCGGGATTGGCCCGCACCAGCCGCTCCCAGGCCTGCCCGTCCGGCGATTGCGGATCGGGATTGTCGAAGCGTCGAACGTGCAGCATCAGCGGTCCAGCAGCTTCAGCAGGTTTTGCTCGGCCTTGAACTGGGCCGGCGCCTCGGCGGCTTCCTTTTGCAGCACGTCGATCAGCTGCTGGGTGCGGGCGATGTCGTCGTTGGTCAGCTTCAGCGCGTTGGCCACGGTCATGTTGGAGGTGCCGTACTCGACCTCGTCGCTCGGGCCGTAGGAGCTTTGGATCGAGGTGTACTCGTTCTTGTCGCTCTGGAGCAGCGAGAGATCGCTTTTGGCGCTGGCGAGATCATCTTGGATGCGCTTGAGCACGTTGGCCTGGTCGCCTGTCTCTTTTTTGAGCACGGCGACAATCGCCTTGCGCAGATCATCGGGATAGGGCTCCTCGATCGGCTGGGTGCGGGCCGAGTCGCGCCACCAGCCCTCGCGGGTGATGAAGGCGGTCACGCCGTCGGCGCGCTCCACGATCAGCTGCGTGCCGTTTTTATCGAGCCAGACGCCGGTGAAAAGCTGGAAGGCCTCCGGCAGCGGGGCGACCGGCAGGGCCGGGGCGGCGGCCGGGACCTCGCCCAGGCCGGCGATCGCCTTGTCGAGCAGCGCGCTCGCCGCGCTCATGTTGACCAGCTCGGCCTCGTCGTCGTCGCGCCAGTGAGCGAAGCCGATCCAGTTCATCCAGTTGAGCCAATCTTGCTTGGCCTTGACGCTGTTGCCCATGCCGGTGCGCTGGCGGGACAGCTCCTGCTTGGTGCGCCAGGCCAGCGAGGGATCGCGCTTGAGGAAGATGATCGGCAGGCCGGAAGTGCCGTCGACCAGCGAGGTGACCTCGTCGGCGAGCAGCAGGTAGTACTGGTCGGTCAGCGCGATGACAATCTCGCCGTTGCCCAGCAGATCCGTCTCCGGCGTTAGCTTGTAGAGCGCGTCGCCCTGGTTGGGATCGCCAGGGACGCTGTTCCGGTTGTAGGAGCGCCAGCCCGAGCCGCGATAGTAGGAGCCGTAGTAGCGATAGGAGCGCGTGTTGTAGTAGGTGCCGACCTCGTCGACCGAGTACCGGCCGCTGCCGTAGGTGCCGGTGCGGAAGCCGCGGCCGCTGACATACGAGGGCGGCGCCGGCACGACATCGTAGGCGGTGGTGGAGCGGGCGAAGGAGCCGGTGGACGGGTTGGCGTTGGCGACGCCGCCCCCGCTCGTGGTGCCGCCGCCCTTGGCGTAGACGCTGTCGGGGAAGAACAGATTCGAGAGCATGATCACGATCAGGATGACCGAGACGATGCGCAGGCCGAGCTGGAGCAGCTGCTGCGAGCTGCTCCAGGTGCGGCGCAGGTGCGAACGGAGCAGGCGCAGCTCGGCCACGAGGCGGCGCGGCAGCTCGGCGGCCCGGCGCAGCAGCGCGTCGACCACCGCCCGCAGGTTGATCGCGTTGAGGAAGCGGCCGGGGTGGCGCAGGAACTCGTGGATCATGCCTTGTGTGTGGTTCGGCCCCAGCGCCGGCATCAGGTCCAGCACCCGGGCCAGCAGAGTTTTCTCATCGATCGCGCCGGGCGGCTGGGCCAGCGGCTCCTGGATGGCGAAGGGCAGCAGCGCGCCGCCGGCGTCGGGCGCGGGCAGCGGCGCGGGGTCGCGCTCCCAGCCCAGGCCGTCCCAGTCGGCGACGGCGCCGTTCTCCCAGACCGGGTTGAACAGCGCCTGGAGCAGCCACTCGCTGCCGATCTTGGTCGGCCGGGCGGTGGCGCGGGTTTCGGCCAGGGTGGCGGGGAACCAGAAGCAGCGCCGCAGCTGCTCGCTGTCGCGCAGGAAGCGGCGCGGCCCGGCCAGCGGCAGGTCGGCCAGGTCGGCGGCCTGGACGGGCCGGCGGCCGGCGAGGAAGAAGCCCCAGTCGTCGCCGTAGCCGTGGGCGGCGAACGACGGCTGCACGACCCGGTAGGGCCGCGGGTGCAGGCCGGCGGTCCGCAGCGTGTTGTAGATCGACCAGTAGGCGGCGGGGATCGAGGAGGGCGAGGTGGCGTTGACGCCCATCGCGCCGTCCGGCGCCAGGATCGCCGCCAGCTTCTCGTACCACTCGACGGTGTGGAGCCGCGCCCCGGCGAGATCGCGCGGCACGGTGAAGTCGGAGATGATGAGATCGTAGCGGGTTCCGGCGCTGGCGGCTTCGGCGACGAAGTCCCAGGCGTCGCGGACGTGGACGAAGGTGCGGACGTTGTCGAGGGCGCGGTCGTTGACGTGGCCCCATTCGTCGCGGGCCAGGCAGAGGATGGTCGGGTCGTAGTCAACCAGATCGATGCGCTCAACCTGCGGCGACTTGAGCAGCTCGCGGGCGACCAGGCCGTCGCCGCCGCCGCAGATCAGGGCGCGCAGCGGGGATCCGGCGCGGCGCCGGCGCTGGGCCAGGGCCAGGGCGGGCAAGCCGAGGGCCTCGTGGTAGATGCCTTCATCGCGGCTGTCGAATTGCAGGTCGCCGTCGATGTAGACTGCCAGCGAGCCGTCGGCCCGTTCGTCAATCAGAAGAGTCATGGCGGGGTCTCCGAGCAGTGATGCGTTTTGTTGTCGGTTGATACGCTGGCATCAGGCGGTCGTTGCAGCACCAGGATTATAGCGCATCGCCGCAACCCGCGCATGCCTGGCACATTCCCTGCTTGGTTCCGACTGACTGTCGAACCCTCGTTGAAGCCTGTCTGGCGCGAGCAAGCGCCCAGCGGAGGCGCTATGAAAACCATCCTCGTTGTCGAAGACGATCCCGATGTGCTGGCCTACGTCGAGGACGCGCTGGCCGAGCAGGGCTACCGCGTGGTGACGGCGCCCGACGGCCGCCAGGGCCTGGCGGCGCTGGCCCTCGTCCACGCCGATCTGATCATCTGCGATATCCGCATGCCGGCCCTCGACGGCCGCAAGATGTGCCACATTGTCCGCGCCAACCCTGCCTACCAGGACGTGCCGATTGTCCTGATGAGCGGCGGCAACGAGGCCGTGCGCCGTCAGTTCGCCAACGCCCGCTACCTGGACAAGCCCTTCGCGACCAGCCGCCTGCTGGACACCGTCGGCGCGCTCCTCGGCGCCGCCTAGCGCTCAGGCCCGACGCGGACCGTGCCGAGCCGGAAGGCGTCGTCGGGCGCGCCCGGCACGCTCCAGCGCCGGCCGCTGGCGGTGTCGTAGAAGCCGACCAGCGCCGCGTACTCGCCGGGCGGGGCGTCGGCCGGAATGTCCAGCGCGCCCCAGACGCGGAAGCGGTCGCCGGGCCGCCAGGCCAGCGCCGGGTAGCTGAGCGAGTCGTGCTGGGCGACGACGCGGCCCGCCGGATCGATCAGGTGGATGAACAGCCGGGCTTCTTGCGCAGCCGGCGCGGCGACGGCCACGTCGAGCGTGACCGGCAGCCTCGTCCCGGGCGCGGCGGCGGCCGGCAGGGCGACCCCGGTCAGGGTCGCGGCCTCGATCGGCAGCGCCAGCGCGACGGAGAGCGGCGCGGTCGGCGGCCGGTCGGCGGGCAGGGTGACGCGGGTGTAGGCGTACTGGCCGGCGCCGTTGCTGACCGGCTCGGCGCTGCCGCCGGCGAGCACCGCGCTGATCCGCGGGTCGGGCGGGGTGGTGACGGAGAGAATTACCTGGGCCGCGCGGCCCTCCGGCGGGAAAATCCAGCCCACGCGGGCGTCGAACCAGCGATCGCCGGCGGTGCGCGGCGCCAGGTGCAGATAGGTCGCGTGCCGGTCGTAATCCTCGGAGATCAGCAGTGTCGCGTCCGGCGGCAGGCTGGCGGCCCAGGCTGCGGCGTCGGTCGCGTAGCCCATGTAGTCGTAGTACAGCTCGGGGCGCTGGAGCCAGCGCCGGTACTGGCTGACGGTCGATCCCGCCAGCCCGGCGACCAGCAGCGCCCCCGCCGCCCAACCCCAGCCCGGCCGCAGCCCCCAGCGCGCGCGCGCCCAGCCCCAGGCCCGGTCCAGCGGCGCGGCCCACAGCACCAGCGTCGGCGCCGCCAGGCCGATCGTCCGCAGATAGTGCGGGCTGTCGGCGGACAGGATCCCCGGCAGCGCCATCACCGGCCACCAGAGCAGCAGCAGCAGCCATGCGGGATCGCGCCAGCGCCGCAGGGCCAGCGCCAGCCCGGCGTAGAACAGCCAGCCCAGCCAGATCGGCATGGCGGGCGCTCCGGGCTGATTGAAAAAGCCGATCGGATCGCCGCGCCAGCCGACCATGCCGAAGGTGGCGGCGGCGTGGCTCAGCGCCGTGGCGAGACAGTCGCCCGGCGCGACCCCGGCTCCGCAGGCGCCGATCTGCTCGGTGCGGGCGCTCCAGTCGCTGGGAACCCGGATGAAATGGATGACGAGCGGCAGCGCCACCAGCGCGGCGCATGCCAGCATCGCGGCGACGCCCCGCCACTGGCGGCGCAGCAGCGGCCGCTGGGTCAGCGCCAGGCCGATCAGCCAGAGCGCCACCAGCGCCGGCACCAGCCGCGAGGCCAGGTAGGTGTAGGCGGTCAGGCCCAGCGGCAGGCCGCTCAGCAGCCAGTCGCGGCGCCGGCCGCTGTCGAGGGCGCGCAGGGCCAGCACCGCCCAGGCCGTCAGCGTCACCGGCAGCAGGTTGGCGCGGAAGCCGATCCGCTGGAGATGGACCAGCCACGGCGCCGCAGCCGCAGCAGCAGCAGCCAGCAGCGCCCCGCGCTCGCCGAGCAGCCGCCGCGCCAGCAGCCAGGTCAGCCAGACCAGCGCCACGCCCAGCAGCGCCGCCGGCAGCCGCACCGCCAGCGCGGTGTTGCCGAAGATCCGCATCGCCAGCGCCACCAGATAGGCGTAGCCGGCCTCGTGGCCGGTATACGATGAGAAAAAGACCGGCGTGCCGCCGCCCAGGATCTCCAGGGCCAGCACGCCATGGCTGGCCTCGTCGATGTGCAGGCCGGCCGGCGCCGCTTCCAGCTGGGTCAGGCGCAGCAGCGCCGCCAGCAGCAGCAGCCCCGCCAGCGCCAGCCGGGCCGGCAGCGCGGCGCGGGGTCGTGATTCCTCCATGATCCCTCTCTTGCGTTCATGCCAAGCGCCCCATTGTACCCGCAACTGGGTGCCGGGACGGCGGCGGTTGAACAACGCGCTATAATTCAGGCTGCGATCTCGCGCCGACAACCCAGCGAAAGGATGCCCGTGGCCGCCCAATCCTTCTCCCACGAAACCGAGCGCTTCGCCGATCCCGCAGCGTCCGCCGCGCCGGCAGGGGACTCCGGGCAGCCCGCCGCCGAGTCCGAGCTGGAGCGCCTGCGCCGGCGCGTCGCCGAGCTTGAGCAGGCCGAGTCTCGCCTCGCCGCCGCCGAGCAGGCCCTGCTGGAGAGCGAGCGCCGCTATCACCAGAGCTTCCACGTCAATCAGGCGATCAAGCTGCTGATCGATCCCGAGAGCGGCGGGATCGTCGAGGCCAATCCCGCCGCCTGCGCCTTCTACGGCTACCGCCGCGACGAGCTGGTCGCCATGACCATGGATCAGATCAACACCCTGGCTCCCGAGCAGATTCAGATCGAGATGGAGCGCGCCAAGACCGAGCAGCGCATGTATTTCATCTTCCGCCACCGCCTTAGATCGGGCGAGCTGCGCGATGTCGAGGTCTACTCCGGGCCGATCGATGTCGGCGGGCGGCGCCTGCTCTACTCGGTGATCCACGACATCACCGAGCGCAAGCAGGCCGAGGAGCGCCAGCGCCGCCAGAAAGAGTATCTATCGGTGCTGCACGAGACCACGCTGGCGGTGATGGGCGAGCTGCATATCGCCCAGCTGCTGGAGATTGTCCTGGCGCGGGCCGGCGCGCTGGTCGGCACCGGCCACGGCTTCATCTACCTGATCGAGGGCGACGGCGCGACCATGACCCGGCGGGTCTCGATCGGCGACATGACCAGCTACGACACCTATCACCTGCGGCCGGGCCAGGGGTTGGTGGGGATGGTCTGGCAGACCGGCCAGCCGATTGTGATCGACGACTACGCCGCCTGGCAGCATCGCCTGCCAAACTCCAACCCGGTGCCCTACCACGCCACCGCCGGCCTGCCGATCACCTCGGGCGCCGAAATCGTCGGCGTGCTCGGGCTGACCCACGTGCTGCCGGGGCCGGTGTTCAGCGCCGACGAGGTCGCCGTGCTCAGCCAGTTCGCCCACCTGGCCTCGCTCGCTCTCGCCAACGCCACGCTCGTCACCGCGCTCCAGCGCGAGCTGGCCGAGCGCCAGCGCGCCGAGGTCGCCCTGCGCGACGCCAACAACCGCTTCGAGATGGCCGCCGCCGCCGTCAACAGCGCGATCTACGACTGGGACATCACCCGCCAGGAGCTGCAATGGACCGACGGCATGCTCAAGGTCTTCGGCTATCCGCGCGAGCAGATCGACCATACCATCGCGTGGTGGGAGCGCCACATCCATCCCGACGACCGGCCGCGGGTGATCGCGCTGCTTGACCAATGCATCGACCAGCCGGGCATCAGCACCTTCGTCGCCCACTACCGCTTCCAGACGTTCGCCGGCGCCTATCGCTACATCTGGGACAAAGGCCTGTTCATCCGCGATCTCGACGGCATCGCCGTGCGCATGGTCGGCAGCATGACCGACCTGACCGAGATCAAGCGGGCCGAGGAGGCGCTGCGCGAGAGCGAGGAGCGCTACCGGCGGCTGGTCGAGCTGTCGCCGGACGCGATCGGCGTCTACGGCGGCGGCAAGATCCTCTACGTTAATTCGTCGGCCCTGGCGCTGCTGGGCGCTGCAAGCCCTGATGAGATCATCGGCCGCTCGGTCCGCGATTTCATCCCCGCCGAGCTGCAACCCCGCGTCGCCGACGCCGCCGCCTATGCGATCGAGCACGCCATCCCGCTGCGCGAGGCCGCCTGCCGCCGCCTCGACGGCCAGGTGATCGACATCGAGGTCGCCTCGATGCCGATCACCTACCAGGGCCTCCCGGCGGCCCAGCTGGTGAGCCGCGACATCACCGAGCGCAAGCAGGGCGAGGAGCAGCGCCGCCAGCTTGAGCGCAAGCTGCTGGAGACTCAGAAGCTGGAGAGCCTGGGCATCCTGGCCGGCGGCATCGCCCACGATTTCAACAATCTGCTGGTGGCGGTCCTCGGCAACATCGGCCTCGCCCTGCTGGAGCTGCCGCCCGAGTCGCCGGCCCATGCCACGATCAGCCATATCGAGGTGGCCGCCCGCCGCGCCGCCGATCTGACCCGCCAGATGCTGGCCTACTCGGGCAAGGGCCGCTTCGTCACCCAGCTGGTCGACCTCAACGCCCTGGTCGAGGAGATGGCCCATCTGCTGCACGTCTCGATCACCAAGAACGCCGCGCTGCGCTACGATTTCGCCGGCCAGCTCGCGCCGGTCGAGGCCGATGTCACGCAGTTGCGCCAGGTGGTGATGAACCTGGTGGTCAACGCCTCGGACGCCGTCGGCGACCAGGCGGGCGCGATCGCGGTCCGCACCGGCAGCGTCACGCTGGCAGGCGCCGATCTCGACGCGCTCTACATGGCCGCCGATCTGCGCGAGGGCGAGTATGTCTTCCTGGAGGTGAGCGACACCGGCTGCGGCATGGACGCCGAAACCCAGGCCAGGATGTTCGAGCCCTTCTTCACCACCAAGTTCGCCGGCCGCGGCCTCGGCCTGGCGGCGGTGCTGGGGATTGTCCGCGGCCACTCCGGCGCCCTTACCGTGCGCAGCTCCCCGGACGAGGGCACAACCATCCGCCTGCTGCTGCCGGCGAGCCATGGCGCGCTGCCGGAAAGCCCGGCTGCCGCCACGCCGGTCGCCGACGCCCAGCGGGTTCCGGGCGGCCGCGGCGCCATCCTGGTGGTCGATGACGAGCAGGACGTGCGCCAGGTGACCGCGCGCATCCTCCAGCGCCTGGGCTACGAGGCGCTGGCCGCTGTCGACGGCCCCGGCGCGCTGGCGCTGTTCCGCGAACGGCGCGGGGAGATCAGCGCGGTGCTGCTGGATATGACGATGCCGCAGATGAACGGGCTGGAAACCTTCCAGGAGCTGCGGGCGCTCCAGCCGGACGTGCTGGTGGTGCTGATGAGCGGCTACAGCGAGCAGGACGCGACCAGCCGCTTCGCCGGGCAAGGCCTGGCCGGCTTCCTGGCCAAGCCGTTCACCATCGCCGAGCTGCAAGAGAAACTGGGCGCCCTGCTGGGGCACTGAGTCAAAAGCAGGACTATTGGGGAATCACCGGGCTCCGCCGGCCTTCCTATAATTCAAGCGAAGCCCGCTTCCAATCTTGCCTAACGGAGGTATGTATGCCGCAGAGGAACCCACCCCGGCCCTCGGCCTGGCCGCGCCGCCTGCTGATTTTCGGCGCTTGCGTTATTTTGATTTTGATGATCGTCGCGTTCACCGCGATGAATTCCCAGGACTTCACCCTGGCCTTCCCGCTGATGGTCGCGATCGTGGTGATGATGGTCTTTGAGATGGTCTGCGTCGCCTGGATGAACCGACAGGGGCGGTGAGAGAGGGATCAGGGATCAGGGATCAGGCCGGACTTCGAGGCATCGTGCGTTTCCTTCGCATTACTTCGCCCCGGAGCCGGCCCTGATCCCTGATCCCTGATCCCTTTAAATCACCCCTTTGGTGCTCGGGATCGCCCCGGCCAGTCGCGGGTCGATGGTGCTGGCGGCGTCGAGGGCGCGGGCCAGGGCCTTGAACAGGGCTTCGGCCTTGTGGTGGTCGTTGCGGCCGTACTCGATGCGGGCGTGCAGGTTCATCCGGGCGTGGATCGCCAGCGTCTCGAAGACATGCTCGACGAGATCGCAGCTCAGGCCGCCGATCTGCGGCGTGTTCCAGCGAAAGCCCAGGGCGTGGAAGGGCCTGCCGCTCAGATCGAGGGCCACGAAGGCCAGCGCCTCGTCCATCGGCACGTAGGCGTGGGCGGTCCTGACGATGCCAGCTTTGTCGCCCAGCGCCCGGTCGATCGCCTGGCCCAGGCAGATCGCGATATCCTCCACCGAGTGATGCTCGTCGATATGCAGGTCGCCGGCGCACTCGACGCTCAGATCGAACAGGCCGTGGCGGGCGAAGCCGTCCAGCAGATGGTCGAACATGCCGACGCCGGTGCGCAGGCTGGTCTGGCCGCTGCCGTCGAGATTGAAGCTGAGTTTGATCGACGTTTCGCGGGTGGTCCGCTCGATCGTGGCCTGGCGGGTCATGGGCGATCCTCCTGCATGCCAACGCCGCCGAGTCGTGGGACTCGGCGGCGTTTGTGTGGTTCAGGGCTAGCGGATGGCGGTCACGGCGTCGACGATGCTGACCAGCTTGAGGCGGCCGTTGGAGGCCGGATCGTAGAGCCAGATTTCGCTGGCGCCGGCTGTGACGGGCTGCGGCCCGCGCAGCCACCCAGCCCGTCCCCGCCCGTCGGCCTGGCGGGAGCGGATCAGCACCAACCCCTCGTCGGTCGCGGCCACCGCGCCGATCTCGTCGAGGGTTTGGCCGGCGAGCAGGGTCTTGTCTTCGGCGCCGGCCAGGCGGTGCAGCTCGTAGGAGAGCACCGTGCCGGACGGGCAGACTGCGGCGAGGTAGATCAGGCCGCCG
>DASWWB010000682.1:0-3879 GCA_036406115.1 Herpetosiphonaceae bacterium | reverse complement strand
CGACGAGGACGACCTGCCCTTCTAGCGCGGCGCCGCGCCTGGCTCAGAACAACGCGCCCCGCCGGCCAGCCAGCCGGCGGGGCGCGCGTTTAGCCACGCGGCGCCGGCCGCTCAATCCGCAGCCAGCAGCGCCTCGATCTCGCCGATCGCTTGGGCGTTGTCGCGGAACAGCACGGCGCGAATCCCCAGCGACAGGGCCGCCTCGACGACCACGGGCACGTCATCGAGGAAGATCATCTCCTCCGGCGCCACGCCCAGCCGCTCGCAGGCCAGCAGGTAAAAGCGCGGCTCCGGCTTGCGCATGCCCTCCTCGTGCGAGTAGATGATCAGATCGCAGATGTCGCCGAAGCCGTAGCGCTCCTGCTCCCGCCGCCGGGCGCCGGCGAAGCTGTTGCTCAGGATGCCGGTGACGTAGCGCGGCCGCAGCCCGGCGAAGTAATCGCGCAGCTCGGCGTTGAGCGTCCCCAGGTACTCCGCCCACAGATCATCCATGAACGCCGCCAGCTGCCGCTCGTCCAGGCCCAGCTCGGCGGCGACGCCGGCCTCGACCTCGGCTTCCGTCAGCGGACCCAGGCTGCCGCCGCGCCAGATCGGCATCAGGCGCTCGTTCAGGCCGCCGGGCGCGAGACCCAGCTCGCGCTCCCAGCGCTCGTCCCAGCCGGTTTTGGGCGTGATCTCCAGCACGCCGCCGATATCGAACACCACCGCACGGATCGCCATTGCTCAATCCCCTCCGCCGCGGCGCCCCGGGCGCTCCGGAACGCCGCCCAAGCATCTGCTGATCGAATCTAGCGGCTTACGGCCGGCAGGAACAAGCGACCGCGCTGGCCGGGGATCAGTAACTCCCCGGGACCATAGGTGTCGAGCATGAGCCAGGTCGCGGCGTAGGCGCCGTTCGCGCCGGTCTCGAAGGTCCCGGCCTGGCGCCCGTCGAACACGACAATAGATTCGGGGCCGTAGACAACGGCGTGATTGCCGACGAGCCGCAGACTGGAGCCGCGCTCGATGCCGATCGCGACCCGCTCAGCCGCCGGGCTGACAGCCAGGGCGCTGACCAGCCGGCCGTAGCGGTAATCGGTGAAGGCCCGCGGCTCGATCGCAACCGGCCCCACGAGCCCGAGCGCCGGGACAAACGCGACTTCGCCGGCCAGGAAATGATCGCTCGCGGTTTCGTCGCGCTCGCTGTCGTCGGCGGGGGCGCGGTTGGCACTCATCATCTTGCCGGCGGCGGCGGCGGCGGCGTTATCCAGCAGCAGCGGGCGATCGGCCTCCCAGCGCGCGCGGAGCCGGTTGTGCAGGCCGGCTTCGCGCCAGGCCGGCATCTGGGCCGCCATGACATCCTGGTCGCGGGCGGCGATGACGATCGATTCGGCGGCGTCGATCTTGGCGCCGAGCGCCTCCAAATCGCTGCCGGCGGTGATGATCTCGGTTTGGATCGGCGGCGCGCCATGGCTCAACAGCGCGGCGGTCCAGCGCCCGGCCGCCGCCTGGGATTCGGCCATGTCGCCGTAGGCGGTCACGATCAGCAGCATCGGCGCGCCGTACATGACTGCCTCGCCGACAAAGTCGTTGCCGATCCTGACCTCGTCCCCGTCATCGAAATCGCCGGACAGGTAAATGCCGAAGGACTGCGCGGGCGCCGAGAAGGGGTAGGGTTGCCGGGCCAGCTCCGGGGCGGGCTGGGCGGTGGCGGAGATAACCGGCTGGCGCGTCAGCAACCCGTAGGCGTAGGGGCCTTCCGGCAGGACGTGCAGCGCCACGTTGCGGATCGACAGCACATCCCAAGGCTCGGGATAGGCAGCCGTCGCGCCGGCGCCGTAGGTTTCCTCATCGACGACCAGCGCGGCGTAGGCGCCGCTGACCTTGCTGACCCAGTGCTCGTTCTCGACGACGGCGCCGGTGCCCCAATCAACCCCCAAGCCGATCTGCTCGCCGGGCGAGCGCTGGGCGGCCTGGAGCAGCCGCAGCAGCCGCCCGCGCTCCAGCACGTGCTGCTCGACCACCGCGCTCGACAGGCCGAAGCTCAGGCCGCGGTTGACTGAGGCCAGCCCGCCGTACCAGAGATCGACGGCGCCGAAGTGGAGCCCGTGCCACGGGTAGTTGTCACCGGTGTAGCCGGCGATCATCGGCCGCGACTGGACGGCGGCGCCGGCGCTGTTGCCGCTGAACGGCTTGCCGGACTCGTACAGCGCCGCCAGCGCGCTCTCGGAGGGCGTGTTGGCCAGCGTCTCCATCGCCACCAGCTGGTCGCCGCCCAGCATATAGACGCCGTCGACATCGCCGCCCAGCTCGGCGACCCGGGCCGGATTCTGGGCGTCGCCGCGCACCTGAATGTCGGGGACGGTGGTCTGGCAGGTGGAGCCGGTCGGCGCCAGCCGCTCGCAGGTCGCCTGGATCTGGTTGCGGCGCACCGCCGCGTCGCTCAAATTCTGGGCGCGCTCCTGGGGCGAGATCATCACCGAGCTGGTGGCGTAGGGCGCCAGCAGCACGCGGATGACAATCTGGCTGTCGCCGTTGCGCTCCAGCACGCGCTGCACGAAGCGCTCGCGCGGCGGCTCCTCGTAGCCGGCGCCGATCGGCACGAACGTCCTGGGCGGCGGCGGCGGCTGCCCGCCCGCCCGCTGCGGCGCCCCCGGCCCTGCCAGCAGCGCCAGACTCAGCGCCAATCCCGTCATCCGCCGCCCGACAGCTCCCAAGCCCATCAGCGCCTCCTTTGCCAAAATTCTCAGCCGCCAGTGTAGCACAGCGCCGCCGCCGGGCTTGCCAAGCCGCCGGCGGGTGCGCTAAGCTTGACGGGAACAGGGGGTTCCTATGCTTCAATCACTCTGGCGCCAGGCCAAGCGCGCCGAATACGCCGTATTCGCGCTGATCATGCTGATCGTCTTCGCCGGCGTGTTCGCCGCGCCGAGCCGCCCCCGGGGCTGGCCGCTCGCCGCCGCTGTCGCCGCCCTCGGGCTGGCCTACGCCCTGCTCGGCACCTACGGCTCGGATTGGGTCCACGAGCGCCGGGGCCGACCGCTGATCATCGGCTATGTGACGGTCCAGCTGGCGCTGCAAGCGGCGTTCCTGTACCTGACCGAGTTCGCCAGCACCTCGTGGCTGATCACCATGCCGTTCATCGGCGAGATGGTCTTCCTGCTGCGGCGGCGCTGGGCGGCGCTGGTCTACGCGGCGCTGACCGGCCTGATGGTGTTCGGCGGCTGGCGGTTCGCCGACGGCCAGGGCGCGGTCTGGACGGGGATCGTCAACTATATTGCGGCGCTGGCGTTCGTGGTGGCCTTCACCACGCTCCTGGCGCGCGAGCGCTCGATGCGCTCCCGGATCGAACAGCTGGCCGCCGAGCTCGGCGCCGCCAACGGCAAGCTGCGCGACTACGCGCTCCAGGCCGAGGAGCTGGCCACGACCAAGGAGCGCAACCGGCTGGCCCGCGAAATCCACGACAGCCTCGGCCACTACCTCACGGTCGTCAATGTCCAGATCGAGGCGGCCGGCGCCTTGCTGGAGCGCGAGCCAGCCCGCGCCCGCGAGGCGCTGGCCAAGGCCCAGGCCGGCACCCGCGAGGGGCTGGGCGAGATCCGGCGCTCGGTGGCGGCGCTGCGGGCGCCGGAGCGCGGCTCGCTGGCCGAGCAGCTGGCCCGGCTGGCGGAGGAGGCGCGGGCAACCGGCCTCGCCGTGACGCTAGACCTGGACGGCGCCGCCCGGCCGCTGCCGCCGCCCGTCGAACATGCGCTGTTCCGCGCCGCCCAGGAGGGCCTGACCAACGCTCGCAAATACGCTGCGGCCTCGCGAATCGAGCTGGCCCTGGACTACGGCGATCCCGCCCAGGTCCGGCTGCTGGTGGCGGATGACGGCGTCGGCAGCGCCGCCGCCGACGGCGGC
>DASWWB010000681.1:0-5575 GCA_036406115.1 Herpetosiphonaceae bacterium | reverse complement strand
GGCGTCCGCGTTGGCGTGGCGGTCGCGGTCGGGGCCGGCGTGGCGGTCGCCGTGGGCTGCGGCGTGGCGGTGGCGCCGCCGGCCGGCGGGTAGGCCTCGACCTCCCACAGCGAGTAGCCCCACTGGGTGGCGCGCGCCGTGCCGTAGATCCGCAGGAACCGGCCGGAGCCGCTCACGGCGTGGCTGTCGGTCCCGCCATTCTCGCCGCTCACGGTCTTGAGCGTCGCCCAGCTGTTGGCGTCATTGGAGACCTGGATTTGATAGGCGCTGCCATAGGCCGCCTCCCAATTCAGGACAACCCGGCAGAGCGGCTGGACCGCGCCCAGGTCAATCTGAAGCCACTGCGGATCGGCCCAGGCGCTGGACCAGCGGGTCGCGCCATTGCCATCAACCGCCGCAACGGCTCCCAAGCTCGCATTCTCCTGCGAGGAGGCCGTCGCCGGGCGATTGCGGGCGATGTTCGCAGTGCCGCAGCCGGCGGGCGGCGGGGTCGGCGTCGCGGTCGGGCCGGGGGTGCGGGTCGGGGTGGCCGTCGGCGGCACCGCCGTGCTGGTGGGCGTGGCAGTCGGCGTGCCGGGCGCCGGCACATACGGGAACTGCTGGGCGCCGGGCGTCTCGCCGCTTTCCAGCAGAGGAATCCCGCTCTCGGTGAGGACATTGCCATAGACATCGGTGACGCGGAACGTCAGCGGCCCGGCGCCCATCCCGCCGGCCTGGATGAAATAGTTGTAGTCAACCCGGTTGACCGCCTGGAACTGGCCCTGGGCGTTGCGGAACTCGAAGCGGGCGATGGCGTTGCGGTGATTGCGCACCTGGACGCCGGCCCACCACTGGCTGCTGCCCTCCTTATAGCGGAAGCTGACCGGCCCGCCGAAGCCCTCTGGGCTGATCAGCTGCCAGCTGATCGGCACCCTGCCGGCGCTGAGATCGGCGATCGCGCTGAACGCCTCGGGGCTGAGGTCGATATCGCCGACAGCGCAGCCCGGGCAGCGGTCGATGATCCGCACCGTCACCGCGCCGCGCGGCCCGTTGATGCGGACCGTGGCGCCGCAGTAGTCGGCCAAGCCGTAGTCGCCGGTGTTCATCGCCGCCACCAGGCGGTCGGGCGTGATCGGCAGACTGCAATTGCCCTCGCCGACCGTGGGATCGTAGTGCGTGGCCTCGCCGGTGCGGATCGCCCAGGGATTGGCGATCGCCGCGGGCGGGCTGGCGGCCGTGTTCGCGGCCCAGCGCAGGGGGAAGCCCAGCGCCGCCAGCGCGAGGATGACCATCGCCGCCCGCCGTGCCGCCGTCCAAGGTCGCATAGAACCTCCTGAAAATCAAAATGCCGCTGCCAGTTCGTCAACTCAAACAACTGACATCGGCGATAGTAACGCATTTTTATTAAAATATCATTAATATGATCGATACAATCAGCTAGGAAACCGCTTGCGTCATCAACATATAGTCCAATGAGTTGACAAAAACCGCCAGCCGGCGCGGCGCTTGGGAGCTGCCGGCGCCGGCTGGCGCGTCAAGGAGCGATAGTCGGATCAGGCGGGCGCGGGCGCCAGGCGCAGGCTGGGCACGGCGTCGAGCGCCCAGCCGCGCTGCAAGCCGGCCTGATAGCGGAAATAGGCGGCGGCGCCGATCATCGCGGCGTTGTCGGTGCATAGCCAGATCGGCGGGTAGCGGACCGGCGCCGGCGCGGCGGCGGCAGTCAGCGCCTCGCGCAGGGCGGTGTTGGCCGCCACGCCGCCGGCCAGGATAATCTCGCGCGCCTTGTGCTCGCGGGCGGCGGCGATCGTCTTCTTGACCAGCACATCGACCACCGAATCCTGGAAGGCGGCTGCCAGCTGGGCGGCGTACTGAGGCTCGATCGCCGCCAGCTTCTCGGCGCCCTCGCGGCGCTCCATGCGCTCCTGGACCAGATTGAGCACCGCCGTCTTGAGGCCGCTGAAGCTCATATCGTAGCTGTCGCGCAGCCAGGCGCGGGGCAGGCGCAGCGAGCTGGGGCGGGCGTCGCGGGCGATGCGCTCCATCAGCGGCCCGCCGGGATAGCCGAGGCCCATGATCCGCGCCACCTTGTCGAACGCCTCGCCGACCGCGTCGTCGCGGGTCTGGCCGAGCAGCCGGTAATCGCCGTGGCCGCGCAGCAGGACCAGCGCCGTATGGCCGCCGGAGACAATCAGGGCTACCAGCGGGAACTGGGGCGGCTCGTCGGGCTGGCCGGGCGTGCCGGCGCGCAGCCAGCTGGCGTAGATATGGCCCTCCAGGTGATTGACGCCGACGAAGGGCAGGCCGCGGCCCCAGGCCAGGGCTTTGGCGGTGTTGATGCCGGTCAGCAGGGCGCCGGAGAGGCCGGGGCCGTAGGTGGCGGCCACGGCGTGGACATCGGCCCAGCCGCCGGGGAGCTTGGCCAGCGTCTGCTCGACCACCGGGGCGATCGTGAGGATATGCTGGCGCGAGGCCACCTCGGGCACGACGCCGCCGTAGCGCTCGTGGAGCGCGATCTGCGAGGCGACCGTATTGGCGAGAATCTCGCGGCCGTCGCGGATCACGGCGGCGGCGGTTTCGTCGCACGAGGTCTCGACGGCCAGGATCGTGAAGCCAGCGGGCAGCTGCTGGCCTGGTTGTTCAGTCATTCGTCGTATCTCATTTCCGGCTCAGGCCCCATTGATTGACGCGCGGGCGAGCCTGTGGCATGATACCACGCGATCGAATCAACAACATCCCCGGCCAGGGATGTTGTTGCCCGTTAGTGGCTGGCGTCGTCCTCGGCGTCGTGCCGCGCGGCGCTGATCGCCTGGGTCGCCTGGACGCCATGGTCGTCGTGGGCTTGATCGTGGAGATCGGCGTGGTCGTGGGCCGCCGGGCCGTGGTGGTCGTGGCCGCCGACGTGGTAGGCGCGGACATTGCTGGCCGCCCGGATGCGCCGGTCGTACTCGGTGTTAATGGCGGACACGAAGCCCGTCCAGATAGTTGAGATGAGGCTCATCGTGGAATCCTTCCTGCTGTGTGATGCCGGGGCGCATTATACTGCGGGTGTTGTTGCTGTGGCAAGTGCGATCCGTCACATAGTGCGGCGGATAAGCGGGAGCGGCTGGTTATGGAGCAGCTTGGCTGCCTAGTTTTGCATGGATTCAAATCGAGCAGCAACTCGGTGAACCGGGTGCCGGTGCGCCTGGCGCGCCATGGCATCCCCTACCGCATGCCGCTGCTGCGCGGCCACGGCACCCGGCCCGAAGATTTGCAGGGCGTGACCTGGCACGATTGGTACGCCGACGCCTCGGCGGCGCTCGACGATCTGCGCCGCGAGGCCAAGCGAATCGTCATCATCGGCCTGTCGATGGGCGGGCTGGTCTCGCTCCATCTCACCGCCGCCAATCCCCAGGACGTGATCGGCGTCGCCACCGTCGGCGCCGCCATCCGGTTCTGCGACCGCCGCGCCCCCTACGCGCGCTTCATCGCCCCCTTCATGCCGATGGTCGGCAACGAGAACCACGACCGCGGCCAGGGCTGGGCCGATCCCGAGCTGGGGCGCCGCCACAACGGCTACCTGCGCTTCCCGGCCAGCGCCTTTGTCTCGCTCTGGCGCTACGCCCGGCTGGTCGAGCGCCAGCTGCCCCGGGTCCTGGCGCCGCTGCTGATCATCCATTCGCGGGTCGACCGAACCATCCCGCCCGAAGCCGCCACGGTGATCCACCGCCTGGCCGGCTCGGCGGACAAAGAGCTGGTGTGGTTTGAGCGCAGCGGCCACGAAATGCTGCGCGATAGCGAAGCGGACGGCGTGCTGGACGAAATCGAGCGATTCGTCCTGGCCCGGCGCGCCGCGCTGGAGGCCGCGCCCGGCCTCGCGGCAAAGGAGTAAGCCCGGATGGCTGTGCCACCAAAAACACCATGGAACACCGGACCGACGCGGCGGCTTAACTCGCGCCCCATCCAGCGGATGCGCGGCCGCCTCCCCGATCGCCCACACTCCCGACGCCGTGGTTGTGGCACCGCTCTTTTCACCGTCGCGCTGACGGTGGTCCTGCTCATCGGCGGCGTGGCGCTCTACGCTTGGAGCCGCTACCAGACCGTCGCCAAATCGGTGATCATCGACGTGCCGGACCAGACGCCCGTCCCCGGCCAGCAGGGCCCCGGCAACAACCAGCCCCTGCCCACGCCCAACATTGTCAAGGAGCCGTTCAATATCCTGCTGGTCGGCGTGGACACCCGCGACGCCTCGCCCGAGGAGGGCGCCCGCAGCGACACGCTCATCCTGGCCCACATCGACCCGCAAAACAAATGGGCCACCCTGCTCTCCATCCCCCGCGACAGCTGCGCCGAGATCCCCGGCTACACCGATCCCGGCGAGTGCGATAAGATCAACAAGGCCTATTTCTACGGCTACCGCGACGCCGAGGGCACCCGCATGGAGCCCGAGGTCGGCGGCATCCGCCTGGCCCGCGACACCGTCAGCGAGTACCTGGACCTGGCAGCCCACAATCAGCGGATCGATTTCGTCGCCCAGGTCGATTTCAAGGGCTTCCAGCGCATCATCGACGCGGTCGGTGGCATCAATATCGATGTGCCCAAGCCACTGCTCGATCCGTCCTACCCCTCCGACGACGGCGACAACGGCTACATCCGGCTCTACATCCCCTCCGGCTTGCAGCACATGGACGGCGTGACCGCCCTGCGCTACGCCCGCTCCCGCCACGCCGACGACGACTACCACCGCTCCGAGCGCCAGAAGCAGGTCATCCAGGCGATTATGTCAACGATGAAAGAGAAAGGCCTGCTGGATCAGATTGACTCGCTCAACAGCCTGATGGATCAGTTGCAAGGGACCTTCGCCACCGATCTGCCGATCGACGAGCTGGGCAACCTGCGGGCGCTGGCCGGCCTGGGCGCCGAGCTGGCGGGCGGCGGGCGCATCCAGAGCTTCGCAATCGGCGGCTCGGGCTTCGAGGACCTTGGGGGCCTCAATATCTACACGCCGCGCTGGAACCCCGACGACATCAGCGTGCGGGTCGATGAGTGGCTGACCGGGCCGCTTGGCTCCGGCTCCGCCAGCGTGCCGCAGAAGCCGACCCGCACCCAGCTGGAGAGCGTGAGCATCGAGGTGATGAACGGCACGGAGGTCAAGGGGCTGGCCGGCGAGGTTCGGCAGCATCTCGAGGGCCGGGGCTACATCCTGAACGCGGCCTCCTCCGCCAGCGCCGAGTCGCCCTATCCCACCACGCTGATCATCGACTACGGCAACCACAAGGCGGTGCGCGAGTACCTGGCCCATCAGCTTGGCATCAAACCTGCCAATATCATCACCAGCGACAAGGCGCCCGAGGGGCCGAACGACGGCAGCACCGGGATTGTGCTGCTGCTCGGGCTCGACTATAAGGCGGAGTGGCGCCGCTAAGCCCGCCCCCGCGCCCCATTTCAGCCGTCAGCCAGCAAGAGGCACGCCGCTGTGCCTCTTTTGAATCGTTTTAGGTGCGTCATGACCGACGAAGGCTCTTCATCATTGCTCGCCGACCTGCTGCCGCTGCTCGGCGGCCATGGGCGGCTCGCCGAGCTGACCGCCGCCCTCCGGCGCGGCGCGCGGGGGACA
>DASWWB010000680.1:0-2323 GCA_036406115.1 Herpetosiphonaceae bacterium | reverse complement strand
TCGCTGGCCTCCTCGGGCGTGCGGTAGGAGACGCCGTCGAGGCTGGGGGCGGCGTCGGCGGGCAGGATGAAGATCGTGCCGCAGACGACCGCCGGGCCGTGGGCGGCGATCTCGGGCAGCGTCGCGGTGAGCGTGCCGGCGTCGCGGATCCAGTCGGCGGTCTGCTCGGCGGGGCGGGCGCGGCCGGCGGCCAGGCTGAGGGTCAGGTCGCGGCCGAGATTGATGGCGTTGTAGGCCAGGTCGAGATGGGCGTCAATCAGCACGGCGCGGCCTCTCAGTGCTGGATCGGCGTGGAGTCGCCGGCCAGCCCGCGTTCGATCTCCTGGCGGTGGATGCGCAGGTGCATCGTGATCATCGAGAGCAGATTGCTGAGCTGCATCTGCTGGCCCATCGGCGTGCTGATCTCGCGGTCGAGGTCGGCGTCGCTCAGGCCGGCGACGAAGGCCGCGAAGGCTTTGGCGGTCTCGTCCCAGGCGGCGCGCAGCTCATCCAGCGATTTTTCGCTCCACTCGGCGTTCTGGGCGTGGTTCCACTCCTCAAGATTGAAATCGGCGCTGCCGGGGCCGCCGGGCTGGGCCTGGAAGCCGCCGGGCTTGAGCGAGACGCGGGCCAGATAGGTCAGGCCGCGGGTCGAGGTCGATAGGTGGGCGGCGATCTGGAAGGCCGACCAGCCGTCGTCGCGGATCGGCCGCCGCAGGTCGTGCTCGCTCAAGCCGCCGATCAGGCTCCAGATCCGCCCCGATTCTTTCTCGTAGACTTGCGTGAGATTGCTCGTCATGGCTCATCCTCCGTGATGCTGTGCGCGCCAGTGCGCCTGCCAGCCGGGGCGCCGGGCGCCGACGGCGGCGATTAGTCCGCGCCCAGGATACTTGATCCGCGGCGCGGCGGCAACCGGCGGCGGCGAAGCGCCGGGCGCCGCTCGTGTATCATAGGCGGGTATTCCGCTGAATTGGAGGACGCGATGGATGCGCAACCGCGAAAGGAGCCGCCTGTGCTGACGACGGGATTGATTGTGAGCCTGCTGGTGATCGGCCTGGTCGCCGGCGTGGCCGGCGGCATGTTCGGGATCGGCGGCGGCGCGATCATGGTGCCGGCGATGGTGCTGCTGCTGGCGATGGACCAGAAATTCGCCACCGGCACCTCGATCGGCGCCCAGATTCTGCCGGTCGGCCTGCTCGGCGCCTTCGTCTACTACCGCGAGGGCAACCTGAACTGGCGCTACTCGGTGATCATCGCCGTCGGCCTGCTGCTCGGCACCTACGTCGGCGCCAACATCGCCAAGCCGATCTCCTCGGAGACCATGAAAAAGCTCTACGGCGGCTTCCTGCTGATCATCGGCGCCCGCTACCTGTTCTTCAAATGAGCCGGCCGCTGGCGATCGACGCCCGCCTCCACGCCTACCGCCAGGGCGGGATCGTCTTGTACACCGCCCGGCTGGTCGCGGCGCTGGCGGCGCTGGCGCCGGAGGAGGACTGGCTGGTGCTGGAGCACCGCAAGGCGCGCGAGCCGCTGGTGGCGGCGCCCAACGTGCGCCGGGCCAGGCTGTGGACGCCGCCCCACCACCGCTGGGAGCAGCTCGCGCTGCCGCTGGAGCTGGCCCTGCGCCGGCCCCGGCTCATCCACAGCCCCGATTTCATCCCGCCGCTGCGCCGGACCTGCCCGGCGGTGATCACGGTCCACGACCTGGCCTTCATCCGCTACCCCGAGATCCTTGACGACGCGGCCAAGCGCTTCTACGGCCAGATCGGCGCCGCCGTGCGCTCCGCCGACGCGATCATCGCCGTCTCGCGGAGCACCGCCGCCGATCTGACCGAGCTGCTGGGCGTGCCGCCGGAGCGGATCGATGTGATCCACTCGGCGACCGACCTGGCGCCGCTGCCTGTCGCGCCAGGCGACCGCCGCGAGATCGGCGGCGTATCATGGGCGGCCGACAGCTTCCTGGCCTTTGTCTCGACGATCGAGCCGCGCAAGAATATCCCGACGCTGCTGCGAGCGCTGCGCCTGATGATCGACCGCGAACCGCGGGCCGGCTACCGGCTGGCGCTGGCCGGGCGGCGCGGCTGGCTCGATGAGCCGGTCTGGGCCTTGCGCCGCGAGCTGGGCCTGGAGGAGGCGGCGTTGCTGGTCGAGGGCCCGAGCGACGATGAGGTGCGCTGGCTGCTCAGCGCCTGCAAGATCTACGTCAATCCCTCGTGGTACGAAGGCTTCGGCCTGCCGCTGCTGGAGGCGCTGGCGTGCGGCGCGCCCTCGGTCGCCGCCGACTCGTCAAGCCTGCCCGAGGTCGCCGGCGACGCCGCGCTGCTGGTCCCGCCCGGCGACGCCG
>DASWWB010000679.1:0-4608 GCA_036406115.1 Herpetosiphonaceae bacterium | reverse complement strand
GGGCAGCGTGGCGATCGATGGCGCGACCGTGGTGGTGGGTGCCTATGGCGAAGATAGCAGCGCGACGGGGGTGGATGGCGACCAGACCAGCAATGCCGCTGATGGCGCGGGCGCGGCCTATGTGGTGGGGGCGCCGGCAATCCGCCGCGCATCTTCGTCCCGGCGATCTGGCGCTGAGGACCTCAGAATGTATACTTTGTGAGATACCAGCCTGGGCTGTTTTCTAAGCGTATCATGGCGTCTCACAAACTCGTCCATAATTGCGTCTCAGAAGGTGGTCGTGGCGCAGTGAGCGGCACTAGATCGGTGGGCAATGATGCAGACCTATTGCACCTGTTTTCTGTCGGATGCGCCCGTCGCCACCTGGCCGGACCTCACGTTTCATACCGCGATTCAGGATACGGCCTGTCTTGCCTGGCAGCATCTGCTGGCGCTGATTGACGAAGCAGCTGCCGATGGGCGCACGACCTTTGCCCCGCTCGATGCCATGACCGAGGACGAGCAGACGCAGATCGTCACGTTGCCCCCCACGATTGCGCGCCTCACGGCGGTCAAAGAGCTCCAGTTGTACAATAGTAGCCTGGTTCGCCTGCCGCCCGAGATTGGCGCGATGACCAGCCTCGAATATTTCGATCCCTACACGTCCTACCGCCTGCACTGGTTCCCCTACGAGCTGATGCGGTGCGCTACCCTGCGCGATAGTCGGGTCAGCACGCGGGCGCTGTATGGGAACTACAAATATCGCTGGCCCTTTCCTGCCCTGTCGGCCGCCACCCTCGGGGTGGGAGATGCCCTGGGGCCAGGGACGGGGCCGCTCTTCCGCCCATGCAGCGTTTGTGCCCGGCTCGTGGAGGCGCGCCGCCTCCAGCAAGTCTGGATTTCTTGCTGGGTGGCAACGGATGTCCTCCCACTGCTTGTGCATGCCTGCTCGGCGGCCTGTATTGCCGCATTGCCGCCCCCAGCTGCTGGGTATGTGCCGACCCCGCATTGCGGGGGCGTGGGGCTCGTCCAGCCACAGACTGATGCTGCACACTGGGCGGAGTGGCAGCGGCGGCACACTATTGAGGAGTCTGGGTAAGCTGCGGGGATGAAGTCTCCCACGTTGATACACCACCAGTGGCTGTCTGCGAGCGCTTGGTGCCCGGCTTCCCTTCCGGGGGCATGCGCTGGCTCGCTACCGCATACACACTGGGGACAGAAGGAATGTTGTATGACCGAGCAGATCCCTGCCTATCTTGCCGATCGTCTGCGCCAGGCTCCACCGCCCGACTGCCGGGTGGTCCCCGGGTCCACGCCAGTGGTGGCCTTTGGGCCGTTTCGCCACGCCACCGTGGCCACCCTTGGCCTCAATCCCAGCAAACACGAGTTCCTTGATCCGCAAGGGCACGAGCTGACGGGCGCCCAGCGTCGCCTGGAAACCCTGGCCTCGCTCGGCGTCGCGTCGCTCATCGACGCGCCGGATGTCAGTATCGCCCAGGTGCTCGCTGGCTGTAACGGCTACTTTCACCGCAATCCCTATCGCCGCTGGTTCAATCATCTCCAGCGCATTCTGGACGCCTGCGGTGTGTCGTATGCCGCCGGTACCGCCGCCCATCTTGACCTGAGCCAATGGGCCACTAACCCCATCTGGCGGGATCTGCCCTGGCCGACCCGCGAGCGCCTGCTCCGGACAGACACTGGCTTTCTGCGCCAGCAATTGGATCACGAACAAATCGAGGTGGTGCTGCTCAATGGCCGAGGGGTGATTGACGTGTTTCAATGGGCCTTCAACCTCACCCTGTCACCGCTGCCGGAGCGGCTGAGCGGCGGGCGGCTTCATACAGAACTAGTGATGGGGACGCTGGGCCACTGCGCCGTGATTGGCTGGAGTACCAACCTCCAATCCTCCTTTGGGGTGACCCGCGAGCTGCGGGCGCGCTTGGCGGAGACCGTGGGCGGCTTGGTCGATCAGGCCCGCCACGGGGCACGTCAACGGCGACTGCGGACCCTCGTTGAGGAGCGCACGGCTCCGCCCAGCGAGCGGCGGGAGGTGGTGCTCCAGGGCACCACGACGATTGATGGGGCGCCCGCGCCGTGCTATGGGCGCATACGGCTCAAGCAGTATCCTCGCCATTTGTTTGCGCAATGGGGGATCAACCGCATGGATGGGACGCTGCCAGCCTATGAGTTTCTGACGCTGCCGCTGGCGGAGGTGCCCGCCAGCGACAACCCGTGGGGAACGGCGGTGCAGCGGGTGCTGGATGCGATTCATGCCTATCAGGTCGCGGGCCAGGTGGTGTTTACGATCACCAGTTGGGCATTTCAGGAGGCAACCCTGGATGCGCAGGAGGTCCAGCGGATCATCCAGGTGTTTCGGGCGGTGCAAACAGAACCGCGCCTGCTGCTCGGGGCGGTGACGATCTCCCGCTACGAGGCCTGGCGCCGTGACTTTAGCCAGGGGGTGGCGGTGATGAGTGGCCACTGGCTCGATCTGGTGCCGGAGGAGATCTGGTGGGCGGTTGCGCAGCGGCGGGGATGGGTTGTCCAGTCGGTGCTGCCGTGGCGCCAGATGCAGGCGCGTGAGATGGATGATGCAGCAATCATTGATGAACTGCTGACGATTGAGATTGCGGCCTGGGAACGAACCTATGGGCTGCCCGTGCCCGCGGCGGACAATGATCGCCAGCGGTAATGGGAGGGTGAACGACCGTGACGTACCAGATGACGGAGGGGCAATGTATCAGAGTCCATCAGCTGAGGAGTCACCGGGCCTTGGGCGCCGCTGGTGGGTGGTCGGAACCGGGACGCTGCTAATCATGCTTGGGCTGAGTCTCCTGCTCGACCAAGGCGTGGCGTCCTGCGCTGACGGGCTCCATCTGATGCAGTGGCTGGGCCTGGGGGTACTTGGGAGTGGGGCACTCCGCATGGTGGTCGGGCTGTGGGCCGAGGACCTCGCGGGTGGGTGGGTCCGGGCAAGTAGCTATTTCGCGCGGGGGACGAATCTGCTCGTGCTTGGCCTTTTCGGTGCCGCGTTGACCCCGGCGGTGCGGACCGTGCGACAGATTCTCGCCATCTGCCTCGGTCTGTAAGTATCCAGTCAAGTATACTTCATTGACACTATTTCTGAGTGATTAGTGCAGGGATGATGGGAGCATCCACCTATAACGCCGCGTTGACGATCCATACCGAAATTCAATGCTTAACGCTTGTGCAGGCGACACCTTCTGGTACGATAGGTACGCCAGTGAATGATCTGGACCGTTGCTACGCCGATGGGTGGCGTCATCAATACGCAGGAGCGCTTTTGGGCAGCCGTGGTCGCGAGCCTGCCGCTCGACCCGCCCATCAGTCTCAAGCATACCCGCTATAATTGGGATGCCCTTGATGACTCGCTCTTCGGTGGCCTACTCGGCCTCGGCGTTCCCGCCGTTGATATTCTCTGGCCGTTTGCCAATGATGTCGCGATGGTGTTTTTGGTGCCGGCCGTTAAGTTTTTTCAGAAGGTGGCGGGGAGCGTTCGCCGGGATGATATTCCCGATCTCGATTGGGGATCATGGATGCCTAGGTCCCACCCCGGCTGGTTAGCGCACCACAATGATCTCGGCGGCCGTTATCTGGCTCGGGCTCGACGTGAGAATCACGCCAGCAACCCGGATCGTCACGCGGTCGCCAACCGCAATCCCCGCTGCTCCCAGCGGCTGGAGCTGCCCGATGGTGTGCAGTCGGATCGGCGTCGTCGGCCGCACACGGACGAAGCTCGGCCCCTCAGCGGTGTCAACCATGATGGTCCCGCGTCCCGGTCGGTGCCAGCGCACCGGCTCGGTCACGGTCCCCAGCACGATGCCGACCGGCTCCGGCGAAGCTGGAGGCGGTTCCGCTGCCGTCGCGCATCCAGCCAGGAGCCAGGCCAGCAATCCCACCAATCCCCAATGCCCCGCCCGGCCAGCGGCGGAACAGGCGCGGCCAGGGATCGTCCGCCGGCTGCCACTGGTCACGGGGCGTCGCTCCTCGCCGCTGGGAGCGCGGTCGCCTGTGACCACACGACCTGCCAAACCCCGTCCCGCAGCTCGTAGCTGTCCGTGTGCCAGCAGGTCAAGGCGACGCCCTGGCCGCCGCCGGAGTCCACCACGAGCTGGGCCTGATAGCGCAGCAGCGTCATCGACGGGGTGGTTCGCGCGAGCATCGGCCCGGGCTCCCAGGATAGGTACGTGAGCAGACCCTCAGCCACCTCGCCCAAATACCGCTCACGGGTGTACACCGCCCCGCGCGGTGTCACGAGGTGAAAGTCCGCAGCGTGGAGCTGCCAGGCCAGCGGCATGTCCCGCTGGACGAGTGCTGCGAGCCGGGCCTGCTCCAGGCACTCGAAGTCCTCCGCCGTCTGGACGCGAGGACCGGCATTGATGGGCAACATATTGTCAGGGATGGTCATGCAGCTTCCTATCTTTCACGAGGCGAGGCCTCGGCGCTCCGCGACCGGCAGCGCGCCTGCGATGCGGCGGAGATCGTTCGGCTACGGCAGGTCCAGGGTGATGAAGCGGCGCTGGAGCGCGGCGGTGACCGCCTCGGTGCGCGATGACACGCCGAGTTTGGCGAAGGTGTTGGTGAGATGGTTCTGGACCGTCCGGTCGC
>DASWWB010000678.1:0-2577 GCA_036406115.1 Herpetosiphonaceae bacterium | reverse complement strand
ATCGTCGGCCTGGGGCTGCTGGGCGTGACCCAGATCACGGTCTGGACGCTGTCGGTGGTCGGGCTGTTCAGCCTGGCGCGGGCGCGCTTCCCGGACATGGGCGGCCTTTCGCTGCCCGGCGACGTGCTGCTGGTGATGCTGCTGCTGTTCGTGCCGGCCTATCTGCTGGTGGCGGCCTGCTTCAGCACCGTCGGCGCGGCGGTGACGGCGGTCCAGGAGGGCCAGCAGTTCGGCGGCATCATCAGCCTGCTGTGCGTCTCGCCGGTCTGGTTCCTGCCGCTGATCATCAAGGCGCCTGGCAGCGCGCTGTCGGTCATCGCCAGCATCGCGCCCTTCACCGGGCCGATCGTGATGATGCAGCGGATCGCGGTGACGCCGGTGCCGGCCTGGCAGATCGGCCTGGCGGTGCTGATTCAATCGCTGGCGGCGCTGGGGATGATCTGGGTCGCCGGGCGCGTGCTGCGCTTCGGCATGTTGCGCTACGGCAAGCGGCTGGGCCTGGCCGAGCTGCGCCAGGCGCTGCGGCGGCGGGAGGCCTCGCATGAGCACTGATAAAACCTGGGTGATCGCCCGCGGCGAGGCGGTCAAGCACTTGCGCAAGCCGACCTTCTGGATCGCGCTGTTCGCCCTGCCCCTCATCGCCGCCGTGATTATCTTCGCCACTGGCGGCAGCACCGCGCAGGGCCCGTCCATCCCCGGCCTGGGCCCGATCGATCCGTCGGACCTGCAATCGGGCAAGCCGCAGGTCGGCGTGGTCGATCAGAGCGGCCTGGTCGGCGAGATTCCGGCCAGCTTCCCGCCTGAGCTGGCGGCGCTCTATCGGATCTATCCCAGCGAGGCCGAGGCCGAGCGGGCGGTGGCGGCCGACGAGATCCCGACCTTCTACACGGTGCCGGCCGACTACCTGGCCACCGGCGAGCTCCATCAGGTCAGCCCGCAGCTCAGCCCCTTCAGCAGCGAGCTTCAGGGCGATTTGATCGAGCTGCTGCTGACCACCAGCCTGCTCGACTCCAAGGACGTGCGCTACGCCAGCGCGATCATGGACGCGACCTCGGCGCTGCGGGTGCAGAAGCTTGACGCGCCGGCCAACGGCGAGGTCAGCGAGCGCGACCGGATGTCGGCGGCCTTCAGCGCCGGCATGGCCTTCGCCCTGATCCTCTACGCCTCGATTTTCTCGTCGGCCAACCTGCTGCTGCAAGCGTTGATCGAGGAAAAAGAGAACCGCGTGATCGAAGTCATCCTGTCCTCGGCCTCGCCGCAGGCGATTTTGCGCGGCAAGATCCTCGGGCTGGGCGCGCTGGGCTTGCTCCAGCTCGCAATCTGGCTCGGGCTGGGGGCGCTGGGGCTGGCCGGCGGGGCGAGCAGGCTGGCGGCGCTGGCCAATATCAGCGTCGCGCCGTGGGTGTGGGCGCTGGCCCTGGTCTGCTTCCTGCTCGGCTACCTGATGTACGCCTCGATCATGGCCGGCGTGGGGGCGGTCGCCAACACAATGCGGGAAAGCTCGCAGCTGGTCATGTTTTTCTCGATCCCGATCATCCTGCCGCTGGTGTTCCTGAGCGTGCTGATCACCCAGCCGGGCGGGACCTTCGCCCGGGTGCTGACCTTCATCCCGCTCACATCGCCGATGGTGCTGGTGGTGCGCTCGGTGATCAGCAGCGTGCCGCTGTGGGAGATTGGCCTGGCGCTGGCGCTGATGGTGCTGACGGTGGCCCTGCTCCAGCGCGGCGCCGCCCGCATTTTCCGCGCCACGACGCTGCTGGCGGGCGCGAAGCCTTCGCTCGGCGCGCTGGTGCGGGCGCTGCGGAGCTGACACGATGGCCGTCTCGCTGATCTGCACCGTCAAAAACGAGGCCGACAACATCGCCGGCCTGCTGGACTCGATGCTGGCCCAGTCGCGCCGCCCCGATGAGATCGTCGTCAACGACTGCGGCTCGACCGACGCGACCGCCGCGATCGTGCGCGGCTACATCGAGCGCGGCGCGCCGATCAAGCTGGTGGCGGGCGGCCACAACATCTCGTCGGGGCGCAACAACGCGATCGCCCACGCCGCCGGCCCGCTGATCGCCTCGACCGACGCGGGCCTGACCCTGGACCCGCGCTGGCTGGAGCGGATCATCGCCCCGCTGGAGCGCGGCGAGGCCGATCTGGTGGCCGGCTTCTACCGCGCGGCGCCCCGCTCGCTGCTGGAGCTGGCGATCGGCGCCACCAACTACCCGGAGCCGGCGGAGGTCGATCCGGCCCGCTTCCTGGCCGCCGGGCAGTCGGTGGCCTTTCACAAGGCGGTCTGGGCGGCGGCGGGCGGCTACCCGGAGTGGGCCGACCACTGCGAGGACCTGGTGTTCGACCAGGCGGCGGCGCGGGCCGGCTTCCGCTCGGCGGCGGCGCTGGACGCGGTGGTCTGGTTCCGGCCTCGCTCCTCGCTGCGGGCGCTGTTCCGCCAGTATTTTTTCTACGCCCGGGGGGACGGCGTGGCCGATCTCTGGCCTCGCCGCCACGCGCTCCGCTACCTGACCTACCTCGGGCTGGCGGGGCTTCTGGCGGCGGGGCGACGCAGGCCCGCCGCGGTGGCGCTCCTCG
>DASWWB010000677.1:0-6700 GCA_036406115.1 Herpetosiphonaceae bacterium | reverse complement strand
CGTGTTCGTCGGCGTGTCGGTCGGCGGCACGGGCGTGTTGGTCGCCGTGGGCGTGACCGGGGTGTTGGTCGGCGTGTTGGTCGGCGTGATCGTGGCCGTCGCGGTCGGCGTGACCGGGGTGGCGGTCGGCGTGATCGTGGCCGTCGCGGTCGGGGTGACCGGGGTGGCGGTTGGCGTCGAACCGCAGGTTGAGCTTGTGTTTTGGGGATTGCTGGTGCCAGCATTGAGCGTAAAGTCAGCGCTGTTGTTATCAGTGTCGGTCCCGTTCGAGCCGAGCGGCTTGCGCTCATAGCTCTGATTGGTAGTGCCAGCCATCTGAGTGAGGGTTGTTCCCTCTTTGTAGGCTGATCCAGTGCTCATGCCGACCGCATCGATGATGCCATTCGATGAATCCAAGATTGCGAGGCCACCGTCATCGGTAAAGCTGGTCATGTACGTTGCATTACCAGCGACGGAGCCACTATACCCGCCGCTAGCAGTGGCATTGGTAAAGAGGTAGCGGCAGCCCGTGCTCAACGTAGTGTTAGCGGGAACCGTCGCGCGGGTCGAGATCGATCCGCCACTATTGGACCCATTGAGTTTCCAGCCGCCGATATTCACCGACGAACCAGAAAGATTGTACAGTTCGACAAACTCATCGGCGGCGCCGCTCGGGCCGCGCGTGCGGAACTCGCTGATCACAATGGTGGTGGAAACAAGGGATCTCGGAGAGGAGCCGGCGGGCTCGTCGTCAAAGAGCTGGGAGCTGCGATCGGCGGCGGGGCGGGCGCCGGCGTTGGAGCTGGGGGCGGCCAGCGCGCCGGTGGAGAGGCTCAGGAGGATGGCCCCCACGAGCGCCAGCGAGGCGACGACCATCCATCCGCCGAAATGGGAGAAGCGTTTCAAAAGGACCTCCTGAGCGGGTCTAGGCGGCGCGGGATCTCCGCGCCGCCCTCAGTATCCCATCGCCACCTAATCGCCAAGTTAACGGAAGGTTGAATCTAGCGGATGAAGGGGGCGCCGGACGCGGCGAACGCATCCTCCAGACGCTCGCGGTGCTGGTCGATCACGTCCATCAGGGCGAACTCGGCCTGGGAGAAATAGCCGGCCTCGGTGGTCTCGTCGCTGAGGCCCAGCTCGCCGCCGGTGACCTCGGCCTCGAAGGTGAGGGCGATCAGATGGTAGCGGTTGCCGTCGGCGTACTGGATCACGCGGTGCGGGTTGGAGTAGACGCCGATCAGCCTGGTGATTCGGGCGCGCAAGCCGGTCTCCTCGAAGATTTCGCGCACGCAGGCCTCCTCGACGCTTTCGCCGGGATCGAGGTGGCCGCCGGGCAGGCACCAGCGGCCGTTGTCGGCGCGCTTGGTCAGCAGCACGCGCTCGCGGGCCTGGTCGAAAATCACGGCGGCGCAGCCCAGGCCCAGCTTGCCGGTCGCGCCGATCCGATCGCCGTAAATCGCGGTTGACATGAACCCTCCTTGTCGGACAATCGCGTCCACGGTAGCACAGGGGCGCAAGGCCGCTGAACCGCTGCGGCCGGGCTGCGCTACAATACGGGGGCTGAGCTGGCGCCTGCCAGCGGGGAGGACGCGATGGCCGTCAGTGATTCATACCGCGACTACATCGTCGAGCTGCTGGAGCCGCTGGCCGCGATCAGCACGCGGCGGATGTTCGGCGGGCTGGGCGTCTACGCCAACGGGCTGTTCGTGGCCCTGGCCTCGGACGATGTGCTGTACTTCAAAGTCGACGACGGCAACCGCCCGGACTTCGAGGCGGCGGGCATGGCGCCGTTCCGCCCCTTCGGCGAGGACCGGCCGATGCAGTACTACGAGGTCCCGGCCGACGTGATGGAGGACCAGGAGCTGCTGGGCGAGTGGCTTGACAAGTCGATCGCGGCGGCGGAGAACAAGCCGGCCCCGAAAAAGCGGCGCCGCTGATGGGCGGGCCGGAGCCGGTCGATCCGCCGCTGCTGCTCAACGGCTGGAAGCACCACGCCCGCTGGGCGCTGGCCGAGGTCGGGCGGCTGAGCGCGACGGGCGAGCGCGGGCTGGCCGAGCTGCCGGCGGCGCTGCTGGCGATCGGCGCCTCGCAGATGGATGTCTACCTCGGGCGGCTGGCGCCGGCGGCGATCGGCGCCGAGCTGCTGATGGCGCTGGGCGAGCGCGGGCTCGCCGAGCCGGCCGCCTACCGCCGCTGGCTTGAGGCGCAGGGCGGCTACGCCACGCTGCCGCTCAGCGACGGCTCGCGCTGGGTGCTGCGCTGGGGCGAGCGGCCCGGCCGCTACATCCATCTCCATCCCGCCCGCCACAGCCCGCTAACGCTCCGCGCCCGGGCGCCGCTGCTCAAGCTGGCGCTGGCGGCGCTGGCCTGGACCGCCGTCCATGGCGGCGATCCGCGCGAGCTGGGGCGGATCAACGCGGCCCGGCGCGAGCTGCTGGGGCTCCAGCCGGTGGCCGGCGCCAGCCCGGAGCTGGGCGCTGGCAAATTGATTGGGACACTGCTGCGTTTGCAAAAGGAGCGTGATCCGATGGAACGATTGAACATCGCAAGCGGCGCGCCGTGGGAGCCGGTCGTCGGCTACTCGCGGGCGGTGCGGGTCGGCGACAGCGTCCACGTCGCCGGCACGACGGCCACCAACGACGACGGCGCCGTGATCGGCGTGGGCGACGCCTACGCCCAGGCCGTCCGCTGCCTGCAAAAGATTGAACAGGCGCTGCTGGCGGCCGGCGCCACGCTGGCCGACGTGGTGCGGACCCGGATGTACGTGGTGAATATCGACGACTGGCAGGCGGTCGGCCGGGCTCACGGCGAGTTTTTCGCCGCGATCCGCCCCGCCACCAGCATGGTCGAGGTGCGCCGGCTGATCGATCCCGCCATGCTGGTGGAGATCGAGGCCGACGCGGTGATCGGGTCATCCGCGACCGCGGCCGCCGGCCTGGACGCAGCGGCGAGGAGTTCCGATGATTGAGCTGGCCCCCGGAGTCCACGCCCTGGCGGGCTTCCCGCGCTACGCGATCAGCATGTACCTCATCGACGGCGTGCTGATCGACGCCGCCACCCGCCACTCGCTGGGGCGGATCCTGCGCGAGATCAAGGGCCGCAAGCTGCTGGCCCACGCCCTGACCCACGCCCATCCCGATCACCAGGGCGCCAGCCACGCCCTGTGCGAGCGCCTTGGCCTGCCGCTCTGGTGCGGCGCCGCCGACGCCGACGCCATGGCCCGCGGCGCGACCCGCGAGCTAATCCCGGCCAACCCGGTCGCGCTGCTGGTCGGCGCGCTGTTCGCCGGGCCGGGCCACCCGGTCAGCAGGCGGCTGGCGGAGGGCGATCCGGTCGGCTCGTTCGAGGCGATCGAGACGCCCGGCCACACGCCCGGCCATGTCGCCTTCTGGCGCGCGCGCGACCGGGTGCTGATCATCGGCGACGCACTGGCCAATCACCCCGGCGGCCTGCCGATCGGCGCCAAGCTCTCCGAGCCGCCGACCGTCTTCACCGTCGACGTGGCCCAGAACCGCCGGTCGCTGCGCAAGCTGCGCGATCTCAATCCGGCGCTGGTCGCGTTCGGCCACGGCCCGCCGCTGCGCGATCCCGGCGCGTTCCGCGAGTTCATCGACCGACTGGCCTGAGTCCCGTTTCCCAGCGCAGGAGCCGCCATGACCGTCTATCTCTCGAAGTCCGATTTCAAAGTCGCCCGCAGCTGCCCGACCAAACTGTACTACCGGATGATGGGCTATCCGTCGCTGCGCGATGGCGACGAATACCTGGAGCTGCTGGCCGACGGCGGCTACATGGTCGAGCAGCTGGCCAAGCTGCTGTTCCCCGAGGGCCGCGAGATCGGCTTCCTCACCGATCTGGCCGGCGCCGCCGAGGAGACGATCGCGGCGCTCCAGGCCGAGCGGGCGGTGCTGTTCGAGGGCACGCTGATCAGCGGCGGCAAGCTGGCGCGGGCCGATATCCTAGTCAAGGACGGCGACACCCTGACGCTGATCGAGGTCAAGGCCAAGTCGTTCGACAGCGCCGCCGACGAGCAGGCCCGCGCCCGCGGCAAGCTCAATAGTTTCCGCGGCGCCAACAACGCCATCGCCAGCGAGTGGCGGCCCTACCTGGAGGATGTCACGTTCCAGGTCGGCGTGCTGCGCGAGCTGTTCCCCCAGCTCAAAATCACGGCGTTCCTGATGATGCCGGACAAGGCCAAGACGACCAAGAGCGTGCTCTTCTCGGCCTTCGACATCCGCGAGTACCGCGATCCCGACAGCGGCTGGGCGCGGATGCTCGCCGACTACACCGGTGACGCGGCCCTGCTGCCCGAGGACCACTTCCTGGCGCTGGTCAACGTGGACGCCGAGGTCGCGCTCCTGCGCGACGAGGTCGAGCGCTCGGCGGCGCTGTTCATCGCCAGCCTCGACCCGGCGCCGCGCCGGCTGGAGGCGCCGCGCTCCCATCACTGCAAGGACTGCGAGTTCCGCTCCAACGCCGTCGACGGCCGCGACGGCTTCCGCGAGTGCTGGGGGCGGCTGGCGGATGTCACGCCGCATCTGTTCGATCTCTACCACCTCGGCGAGATCTGCCGCACCGACGACGCGCCCGGCTCGACGCTGATCCGCAACGGCACAATCAGCCTGTTCGATCTCAAGCCGGAGCAGCTGGTCAACAGCTCGGGCAAAGTCGGCGAGCGCCAGCGCCGCCAGCGCATCCAGCTGGAGTACACCGCCCGCAGCGAGGAGTGGTTCGCCCCCGAGCTACTGCGGCTGGTCGGCGCCGCCTCCTACCCGCTGCGCTTCATCGATTTCGAGACCTCGGCGCTGGCGGTGCCCTATCACCCCGGCATGCGGCCCTACGAGACGGTCGCCTTCCAGTGGAGCTGCCACACGATCGCCGAGCCCGGCGCCGAGCCCGAGCACGCCTTCTGGCTCAACGAGACAGACTCGTTCCCCAATCTCGCCTTCGCCGAAAGCCTGCGGGAGCAGCTGCGCGGCCCGGGGACGGTCTTCGCCTGGGCCACCCACGAGCGCACGGTCCTGCGCCTGATCGCCGGCCAGATCGCCGACTCCGGCGCCCGCCAGCCCGAGCTGGAGCGCTGGCTGCTGGCCCTAGGCGACCAGCTGGTCGATCTCAACGCGCTGACGCTGCGCCACTATTTCCATCCCCTGATGAAAAGCAGCACCTCGCTCAAGCGAGTCGTCGATGCGATCTGGCAGACCAGCCCGGCCATCCGCCGCGCCTGGATCCAATATGTCAAGGAGGCCGACGGCCTGATCCTCAGCCCCTACCAGGCCCTGCCGGCGCTGGAGATCTCCGGCCGGCCGGTCGTGGTCAGCGAGGGCACGGCGGCGGTCCGCGCCTACCAGGCCCTGATGCACGGCGTCGCCCGCCAGGATTTCAGCTACCACGAGCAGTGGAAGCAGCTGCTGCTCGAATACTGCAAGCTCGACACGCTGGCGATGGTGATGGTCTGGCGCCACTGGGGCGAGCGGGCGAGCAAAGGGGATTAGGGGTCAGGGATCGGGGATCAGGCCGGACGGCGAGATGGCGCGGATCACCCGCGGCTCTTTGCGGCCTCAATGCATGTGTAGGGGTCAGGGATCAGGGATCAGGCCGGACGGCGAGATGGCGCGGATCGCCCGCGGCTCTTTGCGGCTTCAATGCATGTGTAGGGGTCAGGGATCAGGGATCAGGCCGGACGGCGAGATGGCGCGGATCGCCCGCAGCTCTTTGCGGCTTCAATGCATGCCAGGGAGCAGATTGATTGTCTCATCTGACCTGACCCCTGACCCCTAACAAATCCTTGCGGCCTCAATGCATGCCAGGGAGCAGATCGATTGTCTCGCCTGACCTGACCCCTGACCCCTGCCCCCTAACACCTCACTCCACCCAAACCCGATCGCTGGCGCCGCGGCCGAACACCTCGGGCTGGTACATCTGCTCGGCGTAGGCGCCGGGAGCCAGCCAGGCGCCCTCGGCGGTGGCCCGGGCCAGATAGGAATAGCTGTGGCGGGCGGCAGACACCCACTCCGCGAAAATCTCAACCCGGTCATCGCGGAGATTGACGTGACTCCACCAGTGGCTCCAGCGCTCGCCCCGCCGCTTCGCCAGCCGCTCGACAGCCACCAGATCCGGATCCAGCGCCTCCAGGCCGGCCGGCAGATGATCGACCAGCGCCACATAGCCGGCAGCGGCGAAACACTCCACGGCGACCCGCACCTCGACCAGCGCGCCGGGCCGGATCCGCCAGCCGCCGCGCCGATCCGGCCGGACATCGCCCTGGTCGTCGACCGGCAGATACTCGCGGGTGACCGTCAGGCCCTGGCTGGCCGCCGGCAGATCCGCCGCCACCGCGCAGCGCAGCAGCAGCCGCGTGTAGAGCTGGCCGCCGCCCAGCGGCTCCAGCACGACCTCGGCCGGCTGCGGGCCGTCAGCCAGCAGCGCCAGCGGCACCTCGGCGCCCAGCTCCGCCCGTTCGAAGGCGGCAGCGCGAGTCTCTGCCAGGACCGCGCCATTGAGCCAGATGCGCGCGCCGGGCCACCCGCCGGCCTGCTCGAAGCGTCGGGCGTAGCCGGCCAGGCTCAGCAGCGCCCAGGCGTCGCCCTGGGTTGTGCGCCAGTGGCCGGCGACCCTGCCGTCCAGCAGGCCGCGCGCCAGTTTCGCGACCAGCCGATCATCGGGCGCGGCGCGCAGCAAGCCCGCCAGCAGCACCGCAGCGCCGCGCTGGCCGTTGCCCAGC
>DASWWB010000676.1:0-4042 GCA_036406115.1 Herpetosiphonaceae bacterium | reverse complement strand
GAGCGGGCGGACTGGTCGGCGGTGCCGCAGCCGGCGGCGGCGATCAGCAGCAGGCCGGCCAGCGCGCGGGCGCGGCAGGTGGCGAAGCGTGGCATGGTTGTATCTCCCGTGGGTTCTCTCAGAGTCACGCCCAGCATAGCCGGGGCCGGACGGGACGCCTATCACCCGGCCGGGGGATGTTGCGGCTCCGCCAAGACGCGCCCGGGGCCGGCGTAGACATTGAAGCGCGCCTCGCGCAGGAAGCCGACCAGGGTCAGATTGAAGCGGCGGGCCAGATCGACCGCCAGGCTGCTCGGGGCCGAGATCGCGCAGAGGATGGGCGCGCCGGCCATCAGGCACTTTTGCAGCAGCTCGAAGCTGGCCCGGCCGCTCACAAGCACGATGCTCTCGCTCAGCGGGAGCAGCCCCTGCGTCAGCGCCCAGCCGATCAGCTTGTCGAGGGCGTTGTGGCGGCCGACATCCTCGCGCAGCGCCAGCAGCTCGCCGGCGGAGCTGAACAGCGCCGCCGCATGGAGCCCGCCGGTCGCGTCGAACATGCCCTGGCGCTCGCGCAGCAACCCGGGCAGCTGGCGGATCAGCGCCGGGCGGACGGCGGGACCGGCGCCGGGCAGCGGGCCGCGCCGCAGCTCCAGCCCCTCCAGGCTGGCCTTGCCGCAGACCCCGCAGGCGCTGCTGACGGTGAAATGGCGCTCCAGCGCCGCGATCTCCGGCAGCGCGCCGCCGCGCAGATCCACGTTGACGATGTTGTAGCGCTGCTCGCCGTCGGCCTCGTCGAGGCAGTAGGCGACCCGCTCGACCTCCGCCAGGCCGGCGATCACGCCCTCGGCGTAGAGGAAGCCCAGCGCCAGCTCGACGTCGTTGCCGGGCGTGCGCATCGTCACCGCCAGGCTGCGGCGCTCGCCGCCGGCGCGCAGGCGGATCTCCAGCGGCTCCTCGACCGCCAGCTCGTCGCGCCGGACGCGGATCGCATCTTCCTCGACGGTCCAGATCCGCGTCCGCGCGGCGCCCTGCCGCCTGCTCACGCGCCCGCCTCGACCGGCGCCGCCTCGGCCGGCGCTTTTTCGATCCGCACCAGGGCGTTGTAGTCGGGCACCCGCGTCACCGGCGAGCGGCGGCGGTGGTCGAGCAGCACATTGCCCTCGGGCCAGTGGACCTGGACATTGCCGGGCTGGATGGGCGCCAGGGCCACCCGGCCGCGAAACTCGCCCAGCTCATTGCGCAGCACGGCCCGGTCGCCCTCGCCCAGGCCGAAGCGGGCGGCGTCGGCGGCGTTGAGCATGATCGCGTCGCGGTTGGCGCCGGTAATCGAGTCGCGCCGCTCGTGGACCATGCTGTTGAACTGCTTGCCGCGCCTAGTCGCCAGCAGCAGCGCGTCCGGCGGCAGCGCGCGCTCACGGGGCGCCACCGTCATGAAATGCGCCTTGCCGTCGGCGGTTGGGAAGTCCCAGCCGTCGCATAGGCGCTCGCCGCCGTACTGGAACTGATCGCCCTGCGCGGCGAGCCGCTGGATGCCGTCGTACATCGGCACGACGCGGGCGATCTCGCGCCGCAGCGCGGCGGTGCCCTCCCAGGCCAGCTCCGGCGCCAGCTCCGGCCGCGCCCGCCGCGCCAGATCGAGGAACGCCTCGGCCTCGGAGCGCGCCTCGCCGATCCGCCGGCCCGCGATCTCCGGGCTGAAGATGATCCGCCGCTCGGTGCTGGTCTCGGTGACGCCGCCCGGGATCTCGTAGCGCGTCGTCGCCGGCAGCAGGATGACAGTCTCGGCGGGATCGAGGAGCATCTGGCTGGTGAGGACGATATCCATATGCACCCGCAGCGGGATGCGGCCCAGCGCCTCGGCGACATACTCGGGCTCGGGCAGCACCTCCAGGAAATTGCCGCCGACCGAGACCAGCACATCGAGCTTGCCGGCGGCGGCGGCGTCGATCATCTCGGGCGCGGTCAGGCCGGGCGCGGCGGGAACCGGAAAGCCCCACTGCTCGCCGAGGCGGGCGGCGTTCTCGGCGTTGATCGGCAGGCCGCCGGGGAAGGCGGTGGCGTAGGCGCCCATCTCGGCGCCGCCCTGCACGCCGGAGTGGCCGCGGATGGGCATCACGCCGCAGCCCTCGCGGCCGACGAAGCTCCGGGCCAGCGCCAAGTTGATCACCGCGCGCACATTGTCCTCGCCGGTCTCGTGCTGGGTCACGCCCATGCTCCAGATCAGGATGGCGCGCTTGGCCTGGCCGAGCATGCGGGCGAACTCCAGCATCTCGCCGCTGCTGGCGCCGGAGATCCGCTCCAGATCCGCCCAGGGCTGGCGGCCGAGCGCCGCGGCCAGCTCTTGGAAGCCGGTCGTGTGCTGGCGGACGAAGTCCCAATCGAGCCAATCATTGGCGATCATGTGCTTGAGGGCGCCGTTGAGGAACGCCAGGTCGCCGCCCATGTTGACCATGAAGAAGCGATCGGCGAGCTTGGTGCCGAACAGCGCGCTTTCGGCGATCGAGGGGATCCAGTAGCGCTCCATGCCCGGCTCGCGGTAGGTGTTGACCATCGCGATCTTGGCGCCGTTTTTCTTGGCGTAGTGCAGGTATTTGGTGGCGACCGGCTGGTTGTTGGCGATGTTGGAGCCGATGAAGACAATCAGGTCGCTCGCCAGCCAATCGGCGTAGGAGCAGGTGCTGGCGCCGACGCCCAGCCCCTCCTTGAGCGCGACCGTGCTGGGCGCGTGGCAGATCCGGGCGGCGTTGTCGATCGAGTTGGTACCCATCGCCCTGACCGCTTTTTGGGCGGCGTAGTAGCCCTCGTTGGGCATGCCGCGGCTGGTCAGATAGAAGCCGAGCCGCTCGGGCGCGCTGGCGCTGACGCTGGCGGCGATCAGATCGAGGGCCGCGTCCCAGGAGATGCGGCTGAAGCCGGCGTCGCCGCGCTGGCGGATCATCGGATAGGGCAGGCGGCCCAGGCCGCGCAGCTCGGCGCTGCGCAGCTTGGCCAGCGGCGCGACATCGCCCAGCAGCGTGCTGTCGAGCGCCGGCATGGTGTTGAGCCGCAGCAGGCGCAGGCGGATATTGCAGAGATGGACGCCGTCGAGGGTCCAGTCATGCAGGCCGGTCGTGCCCAGCGCGCAGCCGTCGCAGACGCCTTGGGTCAGGATGCGCGCGGCGTAGGGCAGCTCGTCGGCGTTCTCGCGCAGGGCGCGCCACAGCTCGAAATAGTTGTTGGGGCGCTGCTCGCCCAGCCCGAATGGCTTGAGGCTGGCCCAGAGGGAGGGGGTCCAGCGTTTCTTGATGCGCTTCATCGGCGGTGACGGCGCGGCCCGGCAGGGCTCCCGCGCCGCGCTCTCCTTTCATCGTGACAACGGCGGCACAAGGAAGAGACGGGATGTAGTCTGTCAGGAGTATTATAGCCCAGTCGGGCGGCGGGCGCCGGGATTTGGCCGTCGGCTAGCGGTCAGGCCTACAGCGCCGGCCAGTCGGGCGCCCCGTCGCCGGCGCCGCGCAACAGGGCGAAAAAGGGGATGCCGCGCGCCCGCCAGGCCTCGGCGCACTCGGCGATGATCTCGGCAGCGACCGCCCAATCAGCGGGCGCCTGGCTGAGGAGCGGATCCGGCCGGTCGTAGAACAGGACGTAGCCGGCGGCCGGCAGCCACGACAGGTCGCAGAGCGCGTCAGCCAGCGCGTCCCAGTTGGCGCCGACGTGGGCCGGGAAGCGGAACGCCCCCGCCAGCGCCGCCAGCAGCTCGGCTTTTGACTCGATCCGCCGGCCGTCGATCAGTCCGAGATGCCAGCCGTCGGCGGACAGGGCGCGGCCGAGCGCCACCGCCGAGACCCGCGAGCGAAGCAGGTAGCCGCCGGGCGCGGCCTGGCGCAATGTTTCGATCAGCTCCATGGCTCAGTCCTCCACCCGCGCGAAGCTCGCGTAATGGTCGTCGGTGTAGTAGCGCTCGCCCTGCTCGCCGGCGATGATGCGGCGGGCGCCGCGATCGCGCGAGCCGGGCGTCTCGACGGTGTACTCGCGGTAGTAACCGGCGGGCTGGCGCGGCAGGAGCCGCTCGCGGTTCTGGAAC
>DASWWB010000675.1:0-5072 GCA_036406115.1 Herpetosiphonaceae bacterium | reverse complement strand
CGAATATCCCTTCTCGCCCAGCCACCGCCAGATTCTCGACGTGGTGCTGGCCCAGCCCGAGGCGGTGGCCGATGTCTACGCCGACCGCCTGCATATGAGCCGGGCCACCTATTTTTACCGGCTGCGCGAGCTGCTGCCGGCGATCGCCCAGGCTCTCAATCTCTGGCAGGCCGCCCCCGCGCCGCCTGCAAGCCCGCTCGGCGCCCCAGCGCCCGCGCCGGGCGGGCGCCAGCAGGATGCCGGCGCCCTGCCTGTCCCGCTCACCAGCCTGATCGGCGCCGAAGCGTGGCTCGACGCCCTCGCCGCGCTCATCCTGCGGCCGGACGTGCGGCTGCTGACGCTGCTCGGGCCGGGCGGGATTGGCAAAACGCGGCTGGCGGTGGAGGTCGCCAGGCGGGCGGCGCCAGCCTTCGCCGACGGCCTTTGTTTCGTCGATCTGCTGGCGCTGCGCGAGGCCGCCCTCGTGCCAGCGGCGATCGGCCAGGCGCTGGGCCTGGCGGCGGGCGACGGCGGCGAGAGCCCGGCGCTCCTGGTCAAGGCCGCCCTCCGCGAGCGCCGGCTGCTCCTGATTCTCGACACCTTCGAGCATCTCACCGACGCCGCGCCGCTGGCCGCCGAGCTGCTGGGCGCGGCGCCGGAGCTTAAAATCCTGGTGACCAGCCGCGCGGCGCTGCGGATCTACGGCGAGCACGAGTGGGCCGTGCCCCCGCTCGACTCGCCGGCCGAGGCCGATTTCGGCGACCTGGAGCGGCTGCGCGGCATCCCGGCGGTCCAGCTGTTCGCCCAGCGCGCCCAGGCCGTCAATCCCGGCTTCGCCCTGACCGCCGCCAACGCCCCCGCCGTCGCCGACCTCTGCCTGCGCATGGAGGGGCTGCCGCAGGCGATCGAGCTGCTGGCGGCCCAGATGAAATTCTTCTCGCCCCAGGCCTTGCTGGTGCGGCTCGGCCAGTCCGGCGGCCTCGCGCTGCTCAGCCAGGGCCCGCGCGCGCTCTCGCCCCGCCACCAAACCTTCCGCGATATGCTGGATTGGAGCCACGGGCTGCTGGCGCCCGAGCTGCAGGCGCTGTTCCGCCGCCTCGCGGTCTTCGCCGGCGGCCACACGATCGACGCCGCCGCCGCGGTCTGCGGCAATCCTGAGCTGGCGGAACCAGACTCCCCGGCCCCCGACATCCAATCCGGCCTGACCGCGCTGGCCGACCAGAGCCTGCTGCGCCAGCACATCGCGCTCGACGGCGAGCCGCGCTTCCAGATGCTGGCCCTGGTCCGGGCCTACGCCCGCGAACAGCTGGACGGCGGCGGCGAGACCGGCGTGCTCCGCCGCGCCCACGCCGGCTACTATCTGGAGTGGGTCGAGCGGCTGATGGGCGAGCGGGCGGGGCCGGGGGCCCTGCTGCCAGGCGATGTGGTCCAGCGCGAGTACGCCAATCTGCGGGCGGCGATCGAGTGGGCGCTGGAGCGCCGCGAAAGCATGGTCGGCCTGCGCTTTGTCGTGGTGCTGTGGGATTTCTGGACCTACTACGGCCACCACGACGAGGGCTGGCAGATCGCCCACGCGATCATCGAGCAGACCGCCGACCAGCGCTCGCCCGTTCGCGCCCGCCTGTTCCGCCTGATCGGCTGGCTGGCCCACGACATGCGCGACTACCTCACGATGCAGCGCGCGTTTCAATCAAGCCTGGAGCTGACCGCCGAGCTGGGCGACCACGCCGGCACCGGGCTGGCGCTCCACGGCCTGGGCGACCTGGCCCGGCTGCGCGGGCGATGGGACGAGGCCCGCCGCCACTACGAGGCCAGCGCCGAGCTGTTCGAGCGCCTCGGCGACGACGACCAGCGCGCCTGGGCGATCGACCACCTGGGCCGGCTGGATTTCTGCCGGGGCCTGCTGGACGAGGCCCGCGAGCGCTTCGCCGACAGTCTCAGCCGCTTCCGCCGGCTCGGCTCCGGCTGGGGGACGCTGTTTGGCCTCGGGCAGCTCGGCCAGACGCTCTACTGCCAGGGCGAGCTGGAGCGGGCCGAGCCGCTGCTGCTGGAGTGCCTGGAGCTTGGCGGCGCGCTCGGCGCCACCCGCGGGCCGATCGCCGCCCTCGCGCTCAGCCTGCTGGGCGGATTGGCCCTCCGGCGCGGCGACGCCCTCGCCGCCGGCGAGCGACTGGCCGCCTGCCTGGCGCTGAGCGAGGAGATCGGCTACCGCTGGTGCGCCGAGCTGGCCCACTTCGAGCTGGCCTGGCAGGCGCTCGCCGCCGACGATCCCGCCGCCGCCGGTAGGCTGCGCGCCTGCGCCCAGCTCCAGCAGTCCTTGCTGGAGCCCTGGCGCGTGCTGCTGATTCTGGAGGCGGTGGCCCGGTTCCTGGCCGCCCGCCGGGAAAGCCTGGCCGCCTCCCGCCTCTGCGGCGCCGCCGAATGCCTCCGCGCCAGCCTGGATGTGCGCCGGCCGCCGCTCTACCAGCCCGAGTTCGACGCGACGGTCGCCCTGCTGCGGGCGGCGGTCGCCCCCGAGCAGCTGGCGGCGGCCTGGGCCGCCGGCTGCGAGCTGCCCCTCGACCAGGCCCTCCTCTACGCCCAGCGCTGCCTCGCCTGAGCGCCATGCCGGCCTAAAACACAACGGACGGCCGCGCTGGCCGTCCGTTGCATTGCTTCTGATTGTACTATAGCACACCTGCCCCGCAAGTAAAACCGCCAAAAGTTGATTTCTTTTGCGAGCCCGCCTCTGTACAATCCTCAGTATTCGCGTGGCGGCGGCATCCGCGCCGCCACGTCCAAGAAGGGGGTTTAAGGATATGACTTCGTACGTGCTTGGGTTCTGCGAGATTGATAAGACAAAAATCACGGTTGCCGGAGGCAAAGGCGCGAATCTCGGGGAGCTTGCCCAGCTCGAAGGAATTCGCGTGCCGGATGGTTTTTGCATCACCACCGAGGCTTATAAAAGCGTCATCGGGCAGGAATCGTCGCTTCATGGACTGCTCGATCAGCTAGCGCTGCTGCGGGCGGACGATCGGGGACGGATCAGCGAACTTAGCAGAGAAATCCGCGAGATCATCGAACATATCGCTATTCCCGAGGCTGTCGCTGCTGAAATTGTTGCGTCTATCGCCGATCGTGGCGCGGATGACGCCTATGCGGTGCGCTCCAGCGCCACGGCTGAGGATTTGCCCGCCGCCTCGTTCGCCGGCCAGCAAGACACCTATCTGAACATTCGCGGCACGCAGGAGATTCTCCGGCATGTCAGCAAGTGCTGGGCATCGCTCTTTACCGAGCGGGCAGTCACATACCGCCTGCGCAACGGGTTCGATCATCGCAGCGTGTACCTCGCAGTCGTCGTGCAGAAAATGGTCTTTCCGCAGGCGTCGGGGATTTTGTTCACCGCTGATCCTGTCACCGGGGACCGCAACGTGACATCCATCGATGCAAGCTTCGGCCTGGGCGAGGCGCTTGTCGCCGGCCTCGTGAACGCTGACAACTATCGCGTGCGCGACGAAACGATCATCGATAAAAACATCTCAGCCAAGAAACTGGCGATCGATGGCCTGGCGGGCGGCGGAACCCAAATCCGCGAGATCGAACCTGCGCTGCAACAGCGCCAGGCCTTGGCTGACAATCAAATTGTGCGGCTTGCGCGCCTGGGCAGGGCGATCGAGGCGCATTTCGGCGCTCCGCAAGATATCGAATGGTGCTTGGCGGATGATCATTTGTATATTCTCCAGAGCCGGCCGATCACAACGCTGTATCCGATTCCGCAAGCAAACGATCAAGAAAACCATGTGTATGTGTCCGTCGGGCATCAGCAAATGATGACCGACGCCATGAAGCCGCTGGGTCTGTCGGTATGGCGTCTGACCGCCGCACGGCCCATGTTCGAGGCCGGCGGGCGGCTGTTCGTCGATATCACGCCGGAGCTGGCCTCGCCGGCGAAGCGGGCGGTCTTCGTGAACGTCCTCGGCAAAAACGATCCGCTGATCAAAGATGCGCTGACATCGATTCTTGAGCGGGGAGATTTTATCAAAACAGTGCCGGACGAGCCGCCGCCGGCAGCTCCAATCACAGGTAAGCCAAGCGGCCCGATGGCGCATTTCCAAGCCCAGATCGACTATGATCCGACAATCGTCGCCGATCTGATCAAGGCTAATCAATCAGAGATCGAAGATTTGCGCCAGACCATCCAAGCCAAATCCGGCGCGGATCTGTTTGATTACATCCTGGAAGATATGCAGCGGCTCAGGAAAAGCATTTCCGATCCGCGCAGCTTCGGCGTGTTTATGACAGCGATGAATGCTTCGTCATGGGTCAATGAGAAGATGGAGGAGTGGCTGGGCGAAAAAAATGCCGCTGACACGCTTTCCCAGTCAGTGCCGCATAACATCACGTCGGAGATGGGCCTGGCGCTGCTGGATGTCGCCGATGCGATCCGCCCGTATCCGGAGATCATCGAGTATTTGCGCAACGCCCAAGATGATCAATTTTTAGACGGACTGCTCGCATTCGAGGGCGGCGGAGACGCTCGCGCCGCCATTGAGGCCTATCTCGCCAAATACGGCATGCGCTGCGTCGGCGAGATCGATATCACCAAGACGCGCTGGAGCGAAAAGCCAAGCGTGCTGATCCCGCTGATCCTCAGCAATATCAAGAATTTCGAGCCCGGCGCCAGCAAGCGCAAGTTCGAGCGCGGCTTGCAGGAGGCGTTGCATAAAGAGCAAGATTTGCTGGATCGCCTGAAGCGCTTGCCGGATGGCGAGGAAAAAGCCAGTGAAACTAAACGGTTTATCGAGCTGATCCGCCAGTACATCGGCTATCGCGAGTATCCGAAATACGGCATTGTCAGCCGCTATTTCATCTACAAGCAAGCATTGCTCAAAGAAGCCGAGCGCCTGGCGCAGGAAGGGGTTTTGCGCCAAAAGGAAGATATCTTCTACCTCACGTTTGACGAATTCCGCGAGGTTGCGCGCACAGCCACGCTTGACCAACCCATGATCGATGAGCGGAAAGAAGCCTTCGCGGCATACGAAAAATTGACGCCGCCGCGAGTTATGACATCGGATGGCGAGATGATCGCCGGCAAGTACAAGCGGGAAAATCTG
>DASWWB010000674.1:0-9624 GCA_036406115.1 Herpetosiphonaceae bacterium | reverse complement strand
CCGGGATTGTCAAAGAGGTTCGCGTCAAGGAGGGCGACCAGGTCAAGAAGGGCCAGACCCTGGCCGTCCTCGACGACCGCGACCTGCGCCTCCAGCTTGAGAACGCCCAGGTCAGCCTCCAGAGCGCCCAGGCCCGCCTGAAGCAGCTGGAGGAGGGCAACGCCACCCCCCAGGACCTCGCGTCCGCCGAAGCGAGCCTGCGCAACGCCCAGGCCAATCTGACCAAAACCGTCACCGGCAACGTGACGAAATCCGATATCGACAGCGCCAAGGCCAGCGTCGCCAACGCCGAGGCCCAGCTGCGCAAAGCGATCAACGGCAGCGCCACCCCCGCCGACATCGCCAGCGCCCAGTCCCAGGTCAACTCGGCCCAGGCCAAGCTCGACGAGCTGCTGGCCGGCCCCACGGCCGCCCAGGTCTCATCGGCCCAGGCCAAAGTCGACCAGGCCCGCTCCAGCCTCGACCAGACCCGCTCCAGCGCATCCGCCAGCAAAACCCAGGCCGAGGCCGACGTGAACACCGCCGCCAACGGCGTCCGCGACGCCCAGGAGTCGCTGAGCGACGTCTACTGGGACACCCACAACGAGGACGGCTCCTGGAAGAAGGGCGCCGATGATTTCGGCTACCAGGACGACGTGGACCGCTACAACGCCGCCGTCCGCGCCGAGCAGGACGCCCAGGGCAAGCTCGCCCAGGCCAAGGTTTCGCTGGAGAACGCCAGGATCCAGGAGTCCGCCGACATCGCCGCCGCCGAGTCGCAGCTGCGCGACGCCGAGGCCCAGCTGCGCGACACCCAGCAGGGCGCCACGCCCTCCGAGATCGCCAGCGCCCGCTCGACGCTGACCCAGGCCCAGGCCAATCTCGATAATCTGCGCTCCGGCGGCACCAAGGTCGATGTCGACGCCGCCCGCGCCAATCTGGCCCAGGCCCAGGCCAATCTCAACAAGCTGTACGAGGGCGGCACCAAAGCCGACGTCGCCGCCTCGCAGGCCAATGTCGACCAGGCCAAAGCCAGCCTCGACAAGCTGACCGCCCCCTCCACCGCCACCGACAAAGAAATCCAGCAGGCCAGCGTCGCCCAGGCCGAGCAGAGCGTCAAGCAGGCCGAGCTGAAGCTTGAGTACGCCACCCTGTATGCGCCCTTCGACGGCGTGGTGACCAGCGTCGGCGTCGTCCCCGGCGCCTCGGCCGGCGGCACGACGATCGCCATGCAGCTGGTCGACCGCAGCACGCTCTACGTCGAGCTGAAGCTGAGCGAGAACGATGTCGCCCGCGTCGCCACCGGCCTGCCGGTTGAGCTGACGATCGACGCCCTGGAGGGCTGGACCGCCACCGGCGAGATCAGCTACATCTCGCCGGTCGCCGAGGACAGCAACGGCGTCGTCACCTATGATGTCAAAGTCGCCTTCCCCGACAGCGACCCGCGGGTCCGCATCGGCATGACCGCCAACCTCTCGATTGTGACCGCCAGCAAAGAGAACGTGCTGCTGGTGCCCAGCACCGCCCTGCTGCCCAAGGGCGCCGGCCGCGTGGTCCAGGTGCCGGACGGCGCCGGCGTGCGCGAGGTCGATGTGACCGTCGGCCTGAGCGATGGCGCCAGCACCGAGATCCTGTCCGGCCTGGACGAGGGCCAGGAAATTGTCAGCGTGCCCGCCAGCGATGAGCAGGGCGGCGGCTTGTTCGGGAGGTAGCGATGCAGCCGGTGATGATTGATATCAGCAATCTGCGCAAAATCTACCAGATGGGCGACGTGGAGGTCCAGGCGCTGCGCGGCGTCTCCTTCCAGATCCGGCGCGGCGAGTTCGTGGCGATCATGGGGCCGAGCGGCTCCGGCAAAAGCACGCTGATGAACTTGATCGGCTGCCTGGACACGCCGACCGACGGCAAATACCAGCTCGACGGCGTCGATGTCGAGCTGCTGAGCGGCGACGAGCTGGCGGCGGTGCGGGCGCGCAAGCTGGGCTTTATCTTCCAGCAATACAACCTGCTGCCGCGCCAGTCGGCCCAGCGCAATGTCGAGATGCCGCTGATCTATCGCGGCGCGGGCGGCGCCGAGCGCAAGCGTCGGGCCAGCATCGCGCTGGAGATCGTCGGCATGGGCTCGCGGATGCACCACCGGCCCAACGAGCTGTCGGGCGGCCAGCAGCAGCGCGTCGCCATCGCCCGCGCGCTGGCCGGCAGCCCGGCGGTCATCCTGGCCGACGAGCCGACCGGCGCCCTCGACACCAGCACCAGCGTCGAGATCATGGGCATCTTGCAGCGGCTCAACCGCGAGCAGGGCCTGACGGTCGTGCTGGTGACCCACGAGCCCGATGTGGCGGCCTACGCCAATCGCGTCCTGCTGATGCGCGACGGCCAGCTGGTGAGCGACGGGCCGCCGCCCAAGCCGACCGCGCACTGGGAAGGAGCCCACGCATGACCACGTCAACCCAGGCCGCGCCGGTCCAATCCGCCGCCGCCGAGAGCCCATCCGGCAGCGCCCCGCTCATCCTGGAGCCGATGGCCGAGAGCGGCGGGCGCTCCGCCGGCCTGTGGGAGGTGGTGCGGATCGCCTTCGACAGCCTGCTCGCCAATAAGATCCGCTCGTTCCTGACGATGCTGGGCGTGATCATCGGTGTCGCCTCGGTGGTGACGCTGGTGACGCTGGGCAACGGCGCCAGCGCGGCGATCACCGGCCAGGTCGAGGCGATCGGCACCAACGTGCTGACGCTGATCCCCGGCTCCGGCGGCGGCCGCGGCCCCGGCAACAACTCCCAGGCCCAGAACCTGACGGTCGAGGACGCCGAGGCGATCTCCAAGCTCAATCTGCCGGTCGCCGGCGTCGCGCCCCAGTTCGGCGGCTCCGGCCAGCTGGTCGCCAAGGCCGCCGATACCGGCGCCTCCATCCAGGGCATCACCGCCGACTATCAGCCGGTCAACAATCTGGTCGTACTCCAGGGTTCGTTTATCACCGACGATCATGTTCGCTCGATGGCGCCGGTCGTCGTGCTCGGCTCGCAGCTGGCCAGCGATCTGTTTGGCAGCGGCCAGGCGCTGGGCCAGACCATCCGCGTCGGCAACACGACGCTGCGGGTGATCGGCGTGCTGGAGTCCGAGGGCGGCAGCGCGTTCGGCTCCAACGACGACCGGGCCTTCGTGCCGATCAGCCTGGCCCAGAAGCGCATGTTCGGCGCCCGCACCCCGGACGGCAACGGCTTCCGCGTCTCGGCGATCACGCTTTCGGCGCTCAATAGCGACGATCTGCCCAGCATCCAGCGCCAGGTCGAGACGCTGCTGCGCCAGCGCCACCGGGTGTCGATGGACGGCAGCGAGGACGATTTCCAGGTCTTCAACCAGGCCGAGTTCCTGAGCACGCTGACGACCGTCACCACGACCCTGACGCTGTTCCTGGCGGCGGTGGCTGGCATCTCGCTGCTGGTCGGCGGCATCGGGATCATGAACATCATGCTGGTCAGCGTGACCGAGCGGACGCGCGAGATCGGCCTACGCAAGGCGGTCGGCGCCCGCGCCCAGGCCATCTTGCTCCAGTTCGTGGTCGAGGCCCTGGTGCTGAGCCTGGTCGGCGGACTGATCGGCCTGACGCTCGGCAGCATCATCCCGATCGTCGTCACCGCCGCCGGCTTCCTCGACGCGCCGGTGACCTGGGACGCGATCGCGATGTCGATCGGCTTCTCGATGGCGGTCGGCCTGTTCTTCGGCATCTACCCGGCCCAGCGCGCCGCCCGGCTCAATCCGATCGACGCCCTGCGCCACGAGTAGCCCGCCGCCAATCAACCAAAGCCAGCGAGCGCCCCGGAATGTCCGGGGCGCTCGCCGCATGTTCGGGCCAGATGGGATTAGTCCTCGCCGTCGGCCTCTGACGGGGGCGCGTCGAGCCGCTCCGGCTCCAGCGCCTCCGCCAGCATGGCGCCGACTTCGCGCCAGCTCTCGTCGAACAGCATATCCAGGGCTTCGTCGCTCATAAAACGCTGCGCTCTCCTGTGTCGATTGTCGCGGCGGGTTTCGCCGCCGCCATTATACCCGACCGGCCGCTACGGCAGGACTTGGAAGATGATCGCATACTTGTCCCGGTAGACTTCTTTGAGGTTGGGATCGGCGAACGCCTGCTTGAGGAAGGCGTCGCGCTGCCCGTTGCGCGTTTCATCGATATCCGCGACGACATAATCGCTCTGGAAGCGGCTTTTGATCAATCCGCTTGGATTTGCGACCGCTCCGTTGTTGATATCGACGTACAGTTTGTACAATTCGGGATCATACGAGTCCATATAGGTCGGCTCAAGCCCGAGAACATAGCGATTCGAGGTGTTGTGGAAAAACATGTAGGTGAAATCGCCCCAGAACGTGTTGTAGACTATGCTGTCTTTCGGCGTGTTCGCTTTGAGCCAAGCCGATGAATCTTGATACAAATCGTACGGCTTGATGATGCCGAGCGCCTGCATCAAGGTGTTGGCGCTGGAAAGAGTGGTTATTGTCGCCATCAGGAACGCCGTCGCCGCGATCAGCTTCACCCGCCAGATCAGCGCCGGGCTGCGTTTTTCTTCGTCGGCGAGGATCGGGCTGAGGCTGGCGGCGGCGAACAGCAGGATGAACGGCGGGACATACTCGATGAAGCGCTTCGATTTGAACATCATGAAACAGAAGCCCAGGGATAAGAAGAAGCCGATCAGCGACACCCGCGAGAAACCGCGCTTGAGCGTGATCAGCGCGACCATCGTGCCGAGAAACAGGGCGAGCGCGATGCCAGCGTGCTCAAGCAGCACCCAGGTGTCGAACGGCAGCCACTCCAGGCCGACATCGGTTGTCTCGTTGGCGATCTTCGGCCCGATATGCGTGACAATGAACAAGATATTTTTCGGGAAATAAGGATTAATCACGAGGCCGGCGATGATCCCGCCGACCGCGTAGGCGAAACCCCGCCACTCCAGGCGCCGCTCGATGCAGATATCGGCGGCGACCGAGGCGATGATGATGGTCATGAACAGCGGGAATGCGTCATACATCCAGACATAGACAACGCCGAGCGGGAACAGCCAGCGGTATCGGCGCTGGAAAATCGCTTGCAACCCCAAAAGCATCAACAATAACGATGGCGTCTGCGCCCGGACCATGCTCATGCGGAACAAAAACATATCCGAGACCGCGAACAGGCCGATCGTCCACAGCAACGGATAGCGGAACCCCTGCGCCTGCAACAGCCACCAGAACGCCGTGAACGCCACCGATGTGAGCAGGACGATCGCCACCTTGGCGCTGATGACGAGCGCGCGCCCGTTGTTGACGTCCGGGCTGCTGTTGGCGAACGCGGCCAGATAGACGTGAAAGAGCATGTGATTGTCGTAGAAATCTTTTTCATTGGCGATCGTGAGCGGCGTCCAGGTGTAGGTCGGCTTGATCGACAGCTCCTGGCGCATCAGCCAGGCCAGTTTGATATGGTAATAGCCATCGTTGTCGGAGAGACCGGGGATGGAAAACTGGATGAAGCCCAGCAGCACGACACAGACGCCGAACACGCTCAGCACCTGAAGCAGGCGCGGCCTCGCGCTGGCGGGCTGGACGGCCTCGGCGGGCGGGCTGGCTGCTTCCGCATGGGGAGGATTGGTCATACGAACCTCGTCAATGGCGGGCCGGACGCTGGGTCTGGCGCGCTGCGGCAGTCAGGCTGGGAGAAACAGCGGAGGCGCCGGGCTTCCAGGCGCCTCCGTCAGGAGAGATTATAAACGCTCGCCCGGGTTTTGCTCCCGGCGGCGCGGGCTCCGAGCCTTGGCCTCGATTGAAGCAGCGACTGCCGCGCTATTCCTCGCGCAGCGCCAGGGCCGGCGAGGCCCGGCTCATGCGCCAGGCGGGGTAGAGGCCGGCCAGCAGCGCCGCGACCAGCGCCACCAGCAAGGCCTGGAGCAGCAGGCCGGGATCGAGATCCAGCCGCAATGTCCAGCCGAACGAGCGCTTGTTGATGACGAAAATCAGCACGACGGCCAGGATCATGCCGACCGGCAGCGCCAGCAGGCCGGCGGTCAGGCCCATCAGCCCGGTCTGCGAGAGGACCAGGGTCCAGAGCTGGCCCGGGGTGAGGCCGTTGGCCCGCAGCACCGCCAGCTCGCGCATCCGCTCCAGCTGGAGCGCCATCAGCGCGCTCAGCACGCCGATGAAGGCGACGACCGTCGCCAGCAGCTGGAGCACGCCGGTGATGGCGAAGGTCCGGTCGAAGATTTCGAGGGTGGCGGCGCGCAGGGCGCTGTTGGGGCGGATTTGCAGCTCCTGCTCGCCCGCCCCCGCCGCCCGCAGCGCCGCGACCAGCTGATCGACATCGACGCCCGGCGCGGCCCAGATCGCCAGCGAGGTGATCTCGGGGGCCTGCCAGTGCTGGTCGAAGGTCGCGCGGTCGATCATCACCGTGCCCTGGTCCGAGGAGTAATCGTAGAACACGCCGCCGACCGGGAAGGCGCGCGGGCCGGCCGGCGTCTCCAGTGTCAGCTCGTCGCCGAGGCCGAGGCCGCTGCGGTAGGCGTAGGGCTCCGAGAGCCAGACCGCGCCCTGGCCAAAAGCGTCCCAGGCGGTGTCGCCGCCCTCCAGCCAATCGAAAACCCGCCGCGACTGCGGGGCCAGTTTGAGCGTGATCAGCTGGGTCGGCCCGGTCGGCCCGGCGACCTCGATGCTGCGGTAGGTCGAGGCGTTGGCGATCCCCGGCGTCGCCAGCAGCCGCCGCACCACCTCATCTTGCAAGATCACATCGGTGCGGTTGCCGGTCAGGCCGGGCGAGGAGACGAACACATCGGCCTGGAGCGTGGTGTCGAGCCAGCGGACCACGGTGTGGCGGAACGAGCGGATCATCGTGCCGGCGCCGACCGTGACCGAGACCGCCACCATCAGCGCGGCGATCGCCACGCCGGTCCGGCTTAGGGTGGCGACCACATCGCGGGTGGCCATGGTGCCGAGGACGCCGAACAGCCGGCGGAACAGGGGGCGGAGCAGGGCCATGGCGCCGACCGTCACCGCCGGCGTGAGCAGGGCGCAGCCGAGGACCACCGCCATCAGCGCGCCGAAGCTGGCGACCAGGCTGCGCGAGGGCAGCGCGAGCAGCGCGCCGCCCGCCGCCAGCAGCGCCAGGCCGAAGCCAGCGGTTTGCGGGACCAGCCGCCGCATGCGCTCCTCGACGCTTGAGCGCCGCAGGACGGTCCGGGGCGGCGCCAGAGTCGCCTCCAGCGCCGGCACGCTCGCGGCGGCCAGCGTGCCGAACACGCCCAGCAGCACGCCCTTGAGCAGCGGCCAGGGGCTGAGCGCCAGGCCGCGCACATTGACGACAAAATACAGATCGTTGATCGTCTGCGTCACCAATCGAACCAGCCCGCGCCCCAGGACGATGCCCAGCGCCACGCCCAGCGCCGCGCCGACCAGGCCGATCAGCAGCGCCTCGCCGGCGATCAGGCGGAAAATCTCGCCCCTGGTGACGCCCAGCGCCCGCAGCGTGCCGAACAGCGTCCGCCGCTGGACGACCGAGAAGGTCATGGTGTTGTAGATCAGGAAGACGCCGACGATCAGCGCCAGCAGGCTCAGGGCCTGGAGATTGACCTCGAAGGAGCGGGTCATCTGGTCGAAGGCGGCGGTGCGGGCTCCCGGCGTCGCCAGGGCGGCGCCGGGCGGCAGGATGGGCCTGATCCGCTCCAGCAGCGCGTCGCGGCCCTCGGCGGGCAGGATCAGATCGATCCGCGAGAGCTGGTCGGTCCAGCCCAGCAGCTCCTGGGCCGTCGAGATATCGGTGAGGAGCAGATCGGCGGCGCCGCGCCGGGCCAGGTCGTCAGCGGGCTGGATGAGGCCGACGATCGTGATCTCATGGCGCACGCCCTTCAGCCGCACCGCCAGCGTCCCGCCCTGCGCGACGCCGAGCGCGGCGGCGGTGTCGGCGGCCAGCACGCCGGTGTTCGGCTGGGTCAGCAGCGCGGCGAAATCGAACGACTCGTCGCCGGCTCCGGCGAGATAGGAGCGGAACGGCCGCTCGGCGAAGGGATCGACGCCCAGCAGCTTGAGCGAGCGGCCCGGCTGGTCCGGCAGCGCCAGATCGGCCTCGACGACCGGCGCCGAATCGCGCAGGCCCAGCTCCAGCCGCAGCCGGCGGTAGGTCGCCCCGTCCAGCCCGCCCGGCCCGCCCACGATCTGGTCGGTGGCTTTGCCGGCGATCGACTCGGTGGCGAGGCTGAAGGACTGGCGCGCGCTGCCGTTGGCCAGGTCGATCGCCACCACCACCGCCACGCCCAGGGCCACGCCCAGGATCGCCAGGCCGATCTGCCAGGGATGGCGCAGCAGGTAGCGCATGCTGTTGCGCCGCAGCAGCGGGATCATAGCCCGGCCTCGATCAGCGTGCGCTCGACCAGCTGGCCGTCTTCGATCATCAGGATGCGATCGGCGCGGGCGGCGACTTCGGCGCTGTGGGTCACCATCAGCAGCGTCTTGCCGGCCTGGCGGGTCATGGCGTCGAGCAGCTCCAGGACCTGGGCGCCGGTGGCGGCGTCGAGGTTGCCGGTCGGCTCGTCCGCCAGCACCAGCTCGGGATTGTGGGCCAGCGCGCGGGCGATCGCCACCCGCTGCTGCTCGCCGCCCGACAGCTTGTCGGGGAAGGTCGCCAGCCGGTCGCCCAGCCCGACGTTATCCAGCAGCGCGCGGACCTCGTCGCGCTGGGCGGCGCTCACGGCGCCCTTCAGCTCCAGCGGCAGCAGCACGTTTTCCTCGACGGTCAGGGTCGGGATCAGGTTGAAGGATTGGAAGATGAAGCCGATGCGCTGGCGGCGGAACAGGGTGCGGTCGCGCTCGTTGAGGCTGTGGAGCGCCACGCCGGCGATCCGGACCTCGCCGCCGTCCGGCGTGTCGATGCCGCTCAGCAGGTTGAGCAGGGTCGATTTGCCCGAGCCGGAGCGCCCGAGCAGCGCCACGCACTCGCCGCGCCCGACCGTCGCCGCCGCCCCGCGCAGGATCGCCCGCCGCTTGCCGCCCTCCTCGAAGCTTTTCTCAAGCTCGCGGATTTCGATCAGCGGCCTGTCCGCCGCCGTGGATGTCGTCGATTGAGTCATGATGCACCTACGTTGTCGCGAATCTCTTGTGAAGTGTATCGCAATCAGTCGTCAGCTGTCAGTCGTCAGTCGTCAGGGATTGGGTGCGCACGCTCGCCGGCCATCATCTCGGCTGCGTTTTGCAGCGGAAGTTTAGTTGTCCCAAGCTGTACTGAATGTCTCCCTGACGACTGACGACTGACAGCTGATAGCCAATCCCTGCTATCATCAGCACGAACTATCCCAGCAAAAGGAGCGCGTATGAATCCGCTTATCGCCACCTTCTCGGTGGTGGCCCGCGATCCGGCGAACGGCGACCTGGGCGTCGCGGTGGCGTCCAAATTCCTGGCGGTCGGCTCGGTCGTGCCGTGGGTCGCGGCGGGCGCCGGCGCGATCGCCACCCAATCCTACGCCAACCTGAGCTTCGGGCCTGACGGGCTGGCGCTGCTGGCCGAGGGCCTGGACGCGCAGTCCGCGCTCGACCGGCTGCTGGCCGCCGACGAGGGCCGCGAGCAGCGCCAGGTCGGGATTGTCGACCGCCAGGGCGGCGCGGCGACCTGGACCGGCGCCGCCTGCCACGGCTGGG